>JBKHVM010000030.1:0-29153 GCA_046570065.1 Bdellovibrionia bacterium | reverse complement strand
AATGGCCAATAGTCGCACGGTCCCCAATTGTTGTGCCACATTTTTTAAAAGTACCATGAATCACAGTACCATCCTGCACGTTCACTTCCTTACCAATACGAATAGGCATAACATCGCCACGAATTGTGACGTTATACCAAATGGAAGACCCCTTCAAAATTTCTACATCACCAATAATTCTGGCTGTGTCAGCAATAAAGACATCTTCAGCAACTTGGGGAGTAAATCCACGCAATGAAACGATCTGAGGATTTTTATTTCGATTATCCATCAGTGAACAATTCCCTTATCTGCGAGACCTAAAAGAGATGCCCCTTGAGCTAGACCTTCCAGTTGAGCACTCATCGCTCGCGACTTTCCTATAAAAGTTTTGGTCGCAAAAATAGGGGCTCCTAGATACAAGCATAAGGACATTGCCTCATCCGCTCTCACCTTTAACGAATTCGTGTTGGGATTGCCAGTCATGTATATACGCAAGTACTGGTGAGAACCTTTGATTTCGACAAACACACATTGTTGAATTGCAATACCAAGGCTCTTCAAGAGAGCAACTGTTACCTGATGGGGATTCGAGGCTGTTGAGTATTTATTGCTTTGATTAATAAGAATACCCGCCTCAATTGGACTAATTGCCACTGGCAAAGTGTACTCATGTTGAGCATCCTTAAATAAAATAAAAGGACGTTGCGGATCTGTGCCAAAGCTCACGCCGTAGGGAAACAACTGAATGAGATCCTTCTGATGAAAAGACTCTTCTTCCTGATCCTGACTCTGAAAAATAAATTGTGGCCCTAGAGCCCCATTTCCCAAGATGTCCTTCACTGAACAATTTCTCCTCTGAGAACAGCAGGAAAAGCTTTTGTAATTTTCACTGGTACCGTTTTACCGACTAGATCTGCGGAGCCCAAAAAATGTGTCAGCTTGTTTTGTGTTGAGCGCCCAGACGCTTTCCCATCTTTCACTTCTTCAACTAGAATATCTAATGTTTGGCCTTCATATCTCTTCGCTAATTCAAATGCCATTTTGTTATGTACATCAAAGAGGCGATTCAATCTTTCAGACTTAATGTCTTCGGGCACTTGCTCTGTCATCTTAGCAGCTTTAGTAAATGGACGTGGTGAGTACTTAAAAGCAAAAATTGTTTCAAATCCAACTTCTTGAACAAGAGACACTGTATCTAGGAACTCTTCTTCAGTTTCACCAGGAAATCCAACAATGATATCTGTAGAAAGCACCACATTGGGAATAGCTTTCTTAATCATGGCGATTTTCTCAAGATACTGTTCTCGAGTATAACCACGATTCATTAAATTAAGAATACGTGAGTTCCCACTCTGGAAAGGCAAATGAATATACTCACACACTTTTGGCTGATTTGCATACATCACATCCACAAGCTTTTGATTAAAGTCTTTAGGATGTGAAGTTGTGAAACGAATTCTTTCAATATCAGTTTCCTTAGCAACTCTCTCCAAACAATCAGCAAAATCAGCTCCGCATTCACTTTCATAAGAGTTCACGTTTTGCCCAAGAAGTGTCACTTCTTTAACGCCTCTTTTAATCAAATTTCTAATGTCAGAAAGCACATGCTGCAATGGACGACTTTTTTCACGGCCGCGAGTGTAAGGTACAACACAAAATGAACAAAAATTATCACAGCCCTTAGTGATATTCACAAAAGTAGAAACGCCTGGGTTACGAACGAGAGTCTCAACATGATAAGGAGCTCTATGCTCAAACTTAGCATTTACCACCTTAGCTTTTTCTTTTTCGTAAACTTGTGCCACTAAGTTAGGTAAAGAATCGATATTGTCAGTGCCAAAAACAAAATCAATCATGGGTTGATTTTTAATGAGATTCTCTTTTTCTTGTTGCCCAACGCAACCACCTACCCCAATTTTGAGGTCAGGATTTTTCTTTTTTAGTTCACGGTAAGTACCCACTTCAGAATAAACTTTATGCACAGGTTTTTCGCGAATGGAGCACGCATTGATGATAATAACTGATGCTTCTTCAGGATTCTGTACCGGACGAAAATTAGCCATTTCTAAAAGTGATTGCATACGATCACTGTCGTTTACGTTCATCTGGCAACCGTAGGTTGAAATATAAACGCCACGACCTTTGCCAATATCGGCATCAAACTGAGGAGAATTGGGGGCTTGAATTGTGTTATTTTCAGTCGTGTTTTCCATCACTTCTTTACCTCTTGTCCTAAATCAATCCATGGGTTATAGAGGAGGCTTTTAAACCTGTCAATCAAGGCCCTCGGGAGACACAAATGGAACCACGGCTTAAATCTTCAAAAAAATGGACTTCCTTCCCCAAAGAATACCTCGCACAGATTGAGACTGTTTTTAATGAAAATTTTTCTCAGTTTCTAGGGGATGCCGAATTGATAATTGATGGCAGAATTTACCCTCAAGAAATTCTATTCCGCGTGGGCTACCTCGAAAAAGGACGCCTCCAACAAGCAAATTTTGAGTTTTCGGTGATTTACAACCAGGAAGATGTCAACGCTCTTGAACAAATCCATCTTTGCGTCGATGCTGCCGGCACATTTTTAATGGACTATCTCGACAATCAAGAAACTGAAGAGTACCCGCTTTTGTGGAAAGAGCTGCATTTTGACAACAAGAATTTGTTCTTTAAATTCTCTACAGAGAATTCCCGCCTCGAAGAAGAAGCCAACCGCCTTTTGGGCGAAGACAGCTCACTTTTAGTGCAAGAAGACGAGAGCAGCGAAGATGCCCTCGCATACGCTGAAATTGACCCTGAAATTAGCCCCGACCCTGATGATGAAGACTGGGAAGCGGAAGAAGACACAGACTCAACAGACGAAGGATCTGAAAGTGATGAACAACAGATTCCACCGAAGAGTAAACGCCAATTGCACTAAATTATTTTCTTTGAGCATTAAAAAACAAAAAACCTAGCTCGTGGCTAGGTTTTTCAGTTTTTTATCATGAACAAGGACTAGAACTCATCATCTTCCACGCCAGTGGGTTCACCCATCCCTCTGACTTCTTCAATAAAGGCACTTGTATCCTCTTCAAAATCATTTTCATTGCTAGATTCATCAATTTCAAGTTCTTGAATTGCTGCTAAGAAGTCTTTCTCAGTACGCAAATCACGACGAATCATTTCAAGAAACTTATCTGGATAACGAGAGGTTAACTCTTCTATGTAACGCTCCAACTTTCCATCGGCGAGAATCTTTTTACGGCTCTGAATCTTCTTCCAGAAGAGAAGGTAATGGAAACGACAATAGGCATCAACTATGGCTGCCTGATCACAGTCACGAGCACGGCAGTAACGTCGACCTTCAGCATCAGTTAAAATGATCTCTTCAGAATCACGATCCTTAACCTCAGCAACAACCTCTTCATCACCAACTTCTTCAACTTCATCAATCTCTTCGACGATTGCTAACTCTTCTTCGTATTCAGTGATTTCAGAGTCACCTAAATCATCATCAAAAAGAACATCTTCTAGCTCTTCTTCATTGTTCTTTTTAGCAGTCTTGCTCGGAGCCTTCGCCCCTTTTCCTTTGGGTGCAGGAACTGGTTTCTTATTTGCTGCTTTGTCAGCAGTTTTTTCAGCACTAACTGCTAACTTCTCTTTTGCAGGAGCTGATTTTTCTGCAGTTTTAACTATCTTTTCATCTTTTTTAGCAACTACTGGCTTTTTAGCTGCACTCTTAGGTGATGAATCCTTCTCATTTACTTTTTTAGAAGCACCCTTTGTAGCCACAACCTTGGTTCCCTTTTTAGAAACCTCAACTTTTTTGGAAGAAGCTTTTGCCGGTGCAGCTTTTGCCACAGCCTTTTTTTGTTGCTGCGCGACAGGCTTGGCTGGCTTTTTTGCTACTGGTTTTGCAGCTTTTTTTGCCGGTGCTTTTGCAGTTTTGCTGCTTGCAGGTTTCTTATCTGCCTTTTTATCCGTTTTTACTGGTTTTTTTGCTGATTTACTTGCACTTTTCGCCATACGTCAAAATTCGCTTTCTCAAGGTTGTCCTAATGCTTTGATTCAAACAGATAAAACTGTCAACTGATAATTTTATTTAAAAATGATCTTACCACTCAGAGTATTTATTTTTAAGATTCCAGGTTGAGTACCTTGCTGAGCTCGCCCCTTGTACTCTAAGTTGCCGTTGAGGCGATAGGGCTTTATCCCATCCCCCTGAATCGCCCCGCTCTCTGTGCTTAATTCAACTTGCAATGGCTGGATTCTTAAAACTTCAAAGCGACTGCTCTTATCTACAATATCCACTCGACTTAAAGGTTCTAACTGCAGTTTGTATTTTACATTTTCAGACTGAATCTCTCCATGACCTATCATCTTTTGTAACTCCACAGACCCTGAGTCTACTTTGAGTTCCATGTGGCCACTGTGACCTGCAGAAAATAAATCCACGGTCTTTCCGTCCAAGAAAACACTACCGGAGCTCTCCAAAAGTTCTAGTTTAGCTTTGTGCTGCCTCAACTCGATATTACTCGCAGATTTTTGCACTTTTGCTCCCAAATTTTGAGACTTCACCTTAACAAAGCCGGAGCCACCATTGACACTCAAATTCACATCTGTCGCAAAAACCTGAACTCCGCTCTGATGATTTAAAATCATGAGCTCCGTATTCACTCCGCTCACTTGCAGTGGATGACGCCACTTTTGAATTTGAATTTTACTTTTAAAACTATGAACACTCAAGTTGAGTGATGGACCCTTTAATATCACTTTTACCAAAGGCACATTAGGGCCTAGAGCCAAAACATCATCGCTAGCAGCCTCAATACGATATTTTTTACCAATGCGTAAAACCTTAACATTTTTTTTGTCATTAACTGCAATTTCCAATTGAGGATTATCTAGAGCTTCTACTTCCAATTCGACATGGGGGTAATTGATTTCCAGAGAAGAATCGGCACTCACTGGCATACGAAAGCGAGCCAAATCTTGCGCAGAGACAGTGTTTACTAAAAGTGTCAGAATTATCGCCAGCATGCGTCTTTTGCCTTTGTTTGACAGGATCAATGAAATATAAAAAATTGTCTCGGTATCAACTTAAATAATCAATAAGAAAGAGGCTCTTTTATGGAAAATGTTATTATTGCTTCGGCTGTTCGAACTCCTGTTGCTAGTTTTCAAGGTGGCTTTTCAACTCTTCCTGCTCCTAAATTAGGTGCAATAGCTATCAGTGAGGCTCTTAAAAAAGCGAATGTCGAAGCACAAGCTGTCGATGAAGTTATCATGGGCGAAGTGCTCACTGCGGGAGTAGGCCAAGCTCCAGCTCGTCAAGCTGCTCTCTTTGCAGGACTCAGCAATAACACTCCTTGCATGACCATCAACAAAGTATGCGGCTCAGGCCTAAAAGCTGTAATGTTGGCTGCTGACAATATTCAATTGGGCAACACCGAAATTGCTATCGCTGGTGGACAAGAGAATATGACCCTTGCTCCTCACCTCTTAGAGAACTCTCGTACTGGTTACCGCATGGGTTCTCAATCAATCGTAGACTCTATGATCAAAGATGGTCTCTGGGATCCTTACAACAATTTTCACATGGGTAACGCTGCTGAAATTTGCGTTAAAGAAAATAATTTTACACGCGAACAGCAAGATGAATTTGCCATTGGTTCTTACAAAAAAGCACAAGATGCTTGGCAAAAAAATCTTTTCAAGAACGAAATTGTTCCCGTCACCATCGAGAGCCGCAAAGGACCAATGACAATCGATAAAGACGAAGAGCCATTTAACACAAACTTTGATAAAATTCCGGGCTTAAAACCTGCTTTCGATAAAGCTGGAACAATCACTGCCGCCAATGCTTCTAAACTGAATGATGGCGCCGCTGCTCTCGTTCTAATGAGTGAAACACAAACTAAAAAACGTAATGTTAAAGGATTAGCTAAAATTGTGGCGCACGGAACATTTGCTCACGAACCAAAATATTTCACCACGGCACCAGTGGGTGCGATTAAGAAGGCATTAGCAAAAGCTAATCTCAAAGTAGGTGATATCGATCTTTGGGAAATTAACGAAGCGTTCTCTGTTGTCACTCAAGTAGCTATGAAGGATCTAGAGATTCCCGCTGAAAAAGTAAATGTACACGGTGGAGCTGTAGCGATCGGTCACCCGATTGGCGCTTCTGGGGCACGTATTCTGACAACATTGGTTCATGCGTTGCACACTCACAATAAAAAATATGGCCTTGCAACACTTTGTATTGGTGGCGGCGAAGCCGTAGCCCTCATTGTTGAAAGAATTTAGTCATGAGCAAAAAGGTTTATAAAGATGCGATGTCGGCTTGTGCAGGAGTCCAAGACGGAATGACTCTTGTGCTTGGCGGTTTTGGCCTTTGTGGAATTCCCGAGAATTGCATTTCTGCACTGGTAGAAATGAAAGTTAAAAACCTTACTTGCGTTTCTAACAATGCGGGCGTCGATGACTTTGGTTTAGGTCTTCTTCTTCAGCAGCGACAAATCAAAAAAATGATTTCATCTTATGTTGGAGAAAATGCTTTATTTGAAAAGCTTTACATGAGTGGAGAACTGGAACTTGAGTTCTGCCCACAAGGGACTTTAGCTGAACGCATTCGTGCTGGCGGTGCCGGTATCGCTGGCTTCTACACACCAACTGGTGTTGGAACTTTAGTTGCTGAAGGTAAAGAAATTAAAAACTTCGACGGACGCGATTATGTTCTTGAAAGAGGCATCGTTGGTGACTTTGCTTTTGTTAAAGCCTGGAAAGGTGATAAGTTTGGAAATTTAGTTTTCAGAAAAACAGCTCGTAACTTTAATCCCATGGCTGCAACGGCGGGTAAAATCACTATTGCTGAGGTTGAAGAACTTGTAGAAATTGGCGAGCTTGATCCTGATGAAATTCACACCCCAGGGGTTTATGTTCAGAGAATTTTCAAAGGACAGAACTATCAAAAGCGTATTGAACAGCGCACAGTGAAAAAGGATTAATTTATGCCATTAACAAGAGAACAAATTGCTCAAAGAATTGCTCAAGAAGTTGAAGATGGCTACTGCGTCAATCTAGGCATCGGCATTCCAACATTAGTTGCGAACTACGTGCCTAAAGATAAGTTTGTTATGTTTCAGAGCGAAAATGGACTACTTGGTATGGGACCATTTCCCTTAGAAAAAGATATTGATGCCGATTTAATCAATGCTGGAAAGCAGACTGTGACGGCATTGCCGGGAGCTAGTTTTTTCTCAAGTGCGGATTCCTTCGCTATGATTCGTGGAGGTCACGTGGACCTCACGGTCCTCGGCGCTATGGAAGTAGATCAAGATGGGAGCATTGCAAACTGGATGGTTCCAGGAAAAATGGTCAAAGGCATGGGCGGTGCCATGGACCTAGTTGCAGGTGCTCGCAACGTCATCGTGGCCATGCAACACACAGATAAAGAAGGCAACTCCAAGTTACGCACAAAGTGCACACTTCCTCTAACTGGCGTCAAGTGTATCAAAAAAATTGTAAGTGATTACGGTGTGATCGAAGTAACACCTCAAGGCTTTGTTCTGAAGGAGTACGCACCTGATCTTACACCTGAAAAAGTCGTGGCTGCTACAGAAGGTAAGATCACTATTGCTGCCGACTGCAAGCCCATGAGTTTTTAGATTTTAAACTAGACCTACGTAGGCAAGGTATTGCTCTTGCCCCCAAAGGACATCATACTAAGGGGGCGAGGGTTTAATTTGGCTGACGGAAAAAAGGTACCTAAGGACCACTATATCTTCAGAGATGGCGACCAACCAGATGCAATGTATATTGTAAAATCTGGCGCATTTGCAGTTACAAAAACAAAAGGTAATTCAGAAATCATTCTCGCAGAAGTAGGCCCAGGTGCGATGGTGGGTGAAATGGCTCTTTTTGACATGAAGCCTCGCTCTGCCAATGTCAAAGCCATCAAAGACTCTGAGGTTATAGCTCTCCCCTACGAAGCCCTTAAAAAACAAATGGAACAACTCCCAGTATGGGTTCGTGCTATCATGAAAAACATGAACGAGAACCTCAGGGAAATGAATAAAAAACTAAAGATTTTAGAAAATCCCGCAAAAGAAGAAGAAAGATTTCCTCCCCATATAGTTAACAAATACATTTCTATACTTAACTTAGTTGGCCATCGTTACGGGCGTCGTGAAGAAGATGGCTCCCTTTCATTTTCTTCTCACCTTTTACGCAACTACACGATTCAGATCTTTCAAGAAGCCACTAATAAAATGGATGCTATGGTATCAGTTCTCGCTGAGCTAGAGTACTTAGTGCTTGAAGATCGCGGTGATGGTACAAAAAAAATTATCAACAAATTTCCTGAAGAACTATTTACTTTTGTTGATTGGTACAATGAGTGGCTATTTAAACAAGATAAAGACCGCATGCCTTTACTGAGCGATCAAGAAGTCAAAATCCTAAATGGTCTGTTGGTTTTTGCTAAAAAAGTTGAACCAGACAAAAAAGGTTTTTCTAAGATCAGCCTCAATGATGTGCAAAATGATTCCATGAAAGAAGTTGGCTTTTTAATTAAACTCGAAGATCCAAACTCACTCATAGAAAAAGGCTACCTGACCGAAAAAATTATGGATGAGAAGGGCGTCTACATCGCTATTTCTCTCGACGAAGTCGAAATTTATGCCCGTAATTGGACTATCGTAAATACCTTAAAAAAGAAGCTCCGCTAGAGTTGCGGAGCTAAAGATCTACAGCGCAACGGGATCTTATCGTCTGGCAACTTACTCTCCCCTTCAGCACCAACCACGTGAACATAAAGAGAATTCGTTTTGGCCTTATCTGCAATAGGTTGTCCCAGAGTAAAAAGTATCTTATCACCCGTTTTTGCCAAGCCATAATTTACTAATAACTTATCAACAGTTTCCATAACATCTTTAAGGCGTTGATAAGAGTTAATAACAAAAGTTTGCATGCCCCAAGTCAGTTCTAATCCATTTAAAACATCAGGTTCATCGGTAATAGCAATAACTCGCGCTTTGGGTCTAAAACTCGAGATAATTTGTGCTGTCTTACCGGTAGTAGTTAAACAAACGATGGCCGTGGCATTCATTTTAAGGGCACTCAACACCGCACTGGCTGCAATAGCCGCAGGTGTACTTAAAAACTCATTTTCCAGAGACAATAGATAATAAGCATCATCTGAATTTTCAACTTCACATATAATTTCGTGCATGGTTTGAATACACTTAAAAGGATATTTTCCACTCGCTGTTTCTGCTGACAACATTAAAGCATCAGTTCCATCCAAAACAGCGTTAGCAATATCCGTAATCTCTGCCCGAGTTGGACGAGGATTTTCAACCATCGAATCTAACATTTGGGTTGCCGTAATAACTGGTTTACCAAGCTCGTTGCAGATTTCAATAATTCGCTTTTGTTCTCGCGGCAAACGGCTTTGACCAATTTCAATGGCCAAATCACCTCTTGCGACCATGATAACATCGCTGAGGCGACAAATCTCTTCTAAATTATCTAGCGCCTCTAGCATTTCAATTTTTGCCACGATCTTAGCTTGTGATTTGTGAGACTCAATAATTTCTCTAAGTTTTCTAATATCACGACCATGACGAACGAAACTCAATGCAATGTAATCTACTTTATTCTCAATCCCCCATTGCAGATCTTTAAGATCTTTGTCTGTCATGCACTCCACTGGTAACTCAGCTCCTGGAAGATTCATTCCTTTTCTATCCTTGAGCACACCACCATAAGTTACTTCCGCAGTAACTTCCGTGCCTTCAACTTTTAAAACCTTCAACTCCAAGAGACCATCATCCAATAAAATCTTAGTCCCTACTTTCACCGACTGTGGCAACTCCTTGAAATCTGAGGGTATTAACCCTGGCTTACCTAACACATCCTTGGTGGTAATAGTTAAAACTTCACCTTTAGAGATTTCAATCTTTCCATTTTCAAATTTGCCAACCCTCACTTTTGGCCCCTGCAAATCCTGAAGAATAGCTACAGGTGCAGCCAACTCCCTAGAGAGTTTACGAATGGAAGTCAGCACTTTTAAGTGATCCTCATGCTTACCATGGGAAAAATTTAAGCGGGCTACATTCATACCCGCTTCAATGGCTTTCTTTAAATTTTCTTCAGCTTGTGTTGCCGGGCCAATAGTTGCAACAATCTTTGCTCTGCGATCTGCCAACATGAACTTATGCCTTCTTTCTCTGACTCAAGATTTCTTCATTACGACGATCTGTCATGCGCTCAATTTCAACTTCATGAGCATCCTGATTGCGCGCCAAACGCGTCTCATACTTTCTCTCTAGAGTATCAATTTCTGATTTTTTTGCTTTTTCAAAGGACTTAAATCTTTCACCAAAAGCTCTTTCCATTTTAAATATTTCTTGCTGATGGTTTTCAGTTAGAGTAGCAATTTTATTTTCATAACTGCGAACTGTCTCTTCGTTACGTTTAGCTAACTTAAGCTCAATATCACGCATTCTGCTAGCTAATTCATTACGCATAGTCGCCTTCTCGACTTCAGATCGCTCACGCATCTCTTGGAACTTTGTTGAATAGTAATCTTGGATTTCAGCTAAGAAATCTTTGAAATATTTTTCAGCAACGGCCTTATCTTTATTCGTAATATTAATAATGCTGTCTACGCGCTTTTGCGTGATATTCTCAAGATGTCTTTTTTCATCTTGGTGCCTCTGCTCTAAAGTTAACCTTTCTGATTTATTCTGCTCATTTAAGAGACTCAATTTCGACCGACTCTCCCGATCTAACTTATTTACAACTTTACGGTTGGTATCAGCTTGACGCTCCAAAAGCTTTTCATTTCGACCTTTCATTAGCTGCACAATATCTTCTTTTTCTTTTTCAAGAAGTCTCAATTTATTCTCATAATCCCCAATGATGTTTCTTTTCTCAATAGATCGTAAACGATCACTATTCATAGACTCCGTGCTCAATTTGCTTTTAAGCATGGCAATTTCAGATTTTTTAGCATTCAGCTGATGATTTAATCGATCATCAACAGAGCCTCGTAGATCCTCACTAGCTTGATCCATTTGTTGTAGTTTTTCATCAAGAGCTACAGAGTACTTATCACGAAGTTTTTCTAGTTCTGACTGCAATAGATCTTGATGGCTATCTAGTTTTTCAGAGTAGCTACTATTAAGATCCTTAGTCGTATCCATTAGTTTTTGCGTCAGTCGTTGATTGTCTGAATTTCGCAAGCGCTTTTCAGATTCTAATTGGCTACGATAAGCTTTTTTAAGATTTAAAAACTCTCGTTCCTTATCTAGATCTTCTTTATTTCGCCCTTCAGCTAATACCGATCGTTCTTTCTCGTAGTCCTCAGTCATTCGATCGCGATTTTTCTTAATTGTTTCATTAGCATTCTCTCTTAAGCCAACGATCTGGTTAGCATGTAACTCATCTCTCTCTTTAATCTCTTCGTTTAACTGAGTTAACAAGTTTTCTCTTTGTGATTCACTAACTTGCGCTTGCTTCTGAACATTTGCTTCGTAGGTATCTTTTATTGCTTGGCGGGAAGACTCATTCTCTTCTGCTTTTTTTCTCATGGTATTTCTATAAACATCACGAATATTTTCGATCTCATTGGCATGGTCAACGTCTCTCTCCGTCAGGGTTTCACGATTACGACGCTGTATCTCCGTCAAGCGAGAATCGTAACCCTCTTTGAGGTCAGAGATTTTTTGTGAATAAACTTCTTGCAAACGTTTAGACTCTGCCGCACGTTTCTTTTCAGATTCCGCTTCTTTTTTCTGGTACTCTTCTCGTAGTTTACGAATTTGCTCAGACTGATCTCTTCTTCCCGATCCAGAAACAGATGACATGCTTTCTCCTCCGTGAGAAATACTCATACACAGAGTAGCATAATTTTAAGTACAATGAGATTGGTTTTTTTATTGCGAACCAGACTATGGTAGGTATGTTTTAAAAGAACTAAGCCTAACGACCAAAGAAGTATTGCAATCTGTTTTGTTTTTGCTCTTGTGCTCTTTCTTGAGCCTCAAGCTCCTGAGCTTTATTAGCCATTTCCTGAGCCCTTGCCTCTGCTAATTCGCGCTTAGCTGAATCCATATAGATTTTCGAGACTTTTTCAAACCTATTGCCCCACTTTTTAAACCAAACATTGAGCCCTTTTTTATGATCTTGAGGAGACCAGGCTGGAGCAAATTCAGAAAGGTTTTTTTGAAATTCATCTAATTTTATTGGCATGACAGTACTTTTTAAATTCTTAGCATCAGTTGCTATCCCCGCAACCCACATCTTAGTTCCGACTGGAAGACCTACTACCTCACCATCACGAAGTTTTAAAACTAATGATTCTGCACTCAAGTTAAAGATTTCCACTTTATCGTCAGCGCCAACATGTAGCAAAAAATCACCTTTAGCGGAGTGAACTTCTCCATGGAGAAATCTCCAGAGTCCAGCACTAGTCTGTTTTTGAACCAATACTGATCCTGCGACCAAAATTAACTCATCGTGTGCAAATTCTTTTTTTATTGTTGTTCCTGGCGCAAAAAAATATTTCTCTCTCTTATTACCAAAATAGCTCGCACTTTTAGCAGATGAGTAATTGCAGTTACTCGCAAAAACACAAGGGACTTGAGCTGGCTCAATAATACTGGGATCCGAAGCTTTGACTCGCACCTCAATGGCAAAAGATAAGACAAATGCTAAGAAAATCCGAAAGAGTGGCATACTAATTACTCACTCCCTCTTGCAAAATGCGTTTTGCTTGCTCATGCAAGAAAGGATGATCAAAATTCTTTAAAACTGTGCGGGAAATCTCTTTAGCTTCTTCTAACTGCCCATTACCCTCACTTATCATCGCCATTCTCATTAGGGCAAAACCACTCATTTCATGCTCAGGGTAAAGCTGCAACAGCTCATCAATTTGCGAAAGGCACTCTTTATAGTCCTTTTTATGAAAAAGACTTTCAATTTTAAAAAAACGGGCACTGACAACATAACCAGAAAGAGGATACTCCGCTATAAGCTGATTAAAGTTTTTAATTGCAACATCGTAGTTCTTTCTTTGAAAAGCAGTCTTTCCCTTTTCTAAGAGAACCCCAGATAGATCTAACTGATTCTCACTTGCGGGAAGCCTTAAACTGCTGGCCAACCCTCGAGCTGGCTCATTGAGCTTTGCGAGTAATTTTTTATCATCAGGAAATGCCAAAGCTACTGTCTGCTGTAAATCCTTCACTTGAAAACTCAAAAGGTTATTGCGATTCTTCTCAGCCTCTACCGATTCCTCTAAGAGCCTCAAACGAGCCTGCAACTCGTGTCCCTGGCCAAAATAATTTAAAAAAATGGAATAAGCGCCAAGAGAGAAAATGGCAGTTAAAAGACACGCAATCACAAAAAGATAAGAATTCTTTTTCATGTCTTTGATATCGGAAAAATAAAACAAGATATTGAGTCTAATTAAGACTTATGACAAAACTCCTAGACCTTTCGCTAGAAAAACTAGAGAATGGGACCTTCAAGAGGTTCTATTTTATTTTTTATCTCAAAATGAGATCTTTCATTAAAAAAGGGATCACACTGTGAACAAATCTCAACTCATCGAAAAAGTAGCGCAAAAAACAAACTCTCCTAAAAACCTCACCGAAAGCTATGTCTCAGCCATTCTCGAAACCATTAGTGAATGCTTACTTGCTGGTGAAGAAGTTAAGCTGATAGGCTTTGTAACTTTTTCAGTCACACAAAGAAAAGAAAAAACCGGCCGCAACATCAAGACTGGCGAGGAAGTCACAATTCCAGCTACTCAAGTTGCAAAGTTCAAACCCGGCAAAGAACTTAAAGAGAAACTTCAGAAAAAGAAGCGCGCTGGGAGATAAACTCCTCAAGATCTTCTTGATGAATCCAACCAGTGATCTCCGGCTTCCAAAGATAGATATCCAATGAAGAACCAACATTAAAATTTACACGAATTTCTTCTAGAGAATAGGGGCCCAACTGTTGTCCCTGACCTTGCTCAACTTTTAAGACAACCCATTCTTTACACTTCAAATCTAGCTCTCTATTTCTAAGCAACTGAAATACTGGAAACATCAGAATGTCCTTACGAAAAAACTCTTTTGCCTCAAGCCATTCAGGACTAAGTTCCTCGCACAACAAAAGAGTTCTTGGGCGGATTTCACCTTTTTGCACGAGAATCAACAATTCGTTTCGTGACAGAGGCCCCTGCGGCTTTAAACCTTTTGAATAATACCACTGACTCACAATCTCTCCCGTTTGCTTTTAAATGATAACGGCACTGACTCAATTATTTCCAACATTTCATTGTAAACAAGACCAAACATAGGGTCATCCACATTCTTATTTAAAAACACCAAAAACTGCTCCTCCGAGAGGAGCTTGCGACGATAGCCCTCAAACAACCTTTCCCCTAAAATTCCCCCCAAATACTCAGCGGCTAGATTATAACTCCATTTATTTTTGATTTTCTTAACTGCTAAAGGATAAGATCTTCCAGCAATCTCCATGAGTTCCGCCAACTTCTGAGACAAAGCTAAATTAACAGCTTCTCTCACCAACTGCTTATCTCCATTGCCTTGCTGAATACTCTTAAGATCCGTCAGCGTTTCCGTTTTACGTTTGGGATTAATCAACTTTGAACCAAAGTAACGTAACCCCTCTTGCCAAATCATCTTCTTAAAATCATTTGGCCCCAGAATGTTTGATTTTTGTCTTGCTGAAACTTGAGCATGGATATAATCCATCGCAAGAGTCGCAGCATGATTCACTGAAAGACGAGCGAGATAACCAGCTTGAATCTCCGGAACGTAGAAACTCTTTGATTCTTCAATCATTTTTTCAAAAATTTTTACTTCTTTCAGCGCAAAAGAATCTTCGATCTTACTCCAAAAAAGATCATCCTGATTCGAATAAACGCTTAACAAATCCAAAGAAATATTTAGCTTCAGATCCTCACAAATAACTTTAACATATTTTGCGACATGCTCAGTAAAGTCCAAATCTTCATCTAACTCAAAATCATAAGTCTCTTCTAGATACATCAAATAATTTTGATACTTCACCCAAGGCGGAACATTCAATAAACAGAAATCAAACTTTCCTTTCCTCATTACATCTTCAGAAAATGAAGGATCTCGACTCAGTTGTCGGAGATAAAGAGATTCTGGATTCTGAAAAACTCTAATAACATTTAGCTTAACAAACTTCTTCTTTAGAAAGTGAACAAGATGCTCCTTGGCCAGATGCAAATCCCCATAGATAATAAAAGCCCTCTCATCGCCTCTATTCCATCTCTGCTCAATTATCTGAGCAGAAAATTTATCCCGCGCCAAAAGTGTCTTTTGACTGCGCTTCGAAAGCCATAAATTCACTCCCGAAACTTGCCATTTCTTTTTTTGGGCTAATTTTAATATTGGTCGATAATACTCAAACGGAAATCCCCAACGTTCTTCCCAGCGAACCTTGTGCAAAAATTCTTTATCCGACAGAGCCCCCGATAGAAACTTATCCACCAATTTTTGATCTTTTGCTTCAAAACACTCAAGCATTAAATGGACTCTAACCTTGGACTCAGCCAACTCCTTAAGCAGCCGCAATTGCGCCTTTTGTGATTGATGAAGAGCATGAAAGTCCCCCATCAAAATCATTTCACTATTTCTGAGCGCCTCCAAAAGGTCTTCCCTTGTTCCAACTCGCCATGAGCCAAGGAACTCTTTCTCATATTTCTTTCTGTATTTTTGCAGATCTAAAGGCTCAGGACCGAGCCGATGACGCACTTGCGTTTCAAGGTGCTTAAAAAGTTCTCGCCGAATTTGAAACCATTTTTTATTAGCCACAGGTTTTGATTTTTACACATTTTATGTTGATTTCAACTTTGAAACTGATGTTCAATACAGACATGAGTCTAGCTAAAAACCAAAAAAACTTACTTCTTGTCACTATCATTTTAACTCTGATTGCAATTGGCTTCCATGCCTATCTTGCTAATCACTATTATGAGCTTAAGCTTGGCGCTCTCAATGACAAAGCATTATGTAACATTAATGACTTGTTTAATTGCGATACCGTCGCCAGCAGCAAGTTTGCAACTGTTTTATCCATACCTATGGGAGTCTGGGGACTCATCACAAACTTTATTTTCCTCATCTTGCTACTGCTTGCTCGATTTAACTTGAGCGACACTCCCAAAGTTCTCCACAGTTATATCAAGCTTTTAGCTCTTTTTATTGCTGTGACTTCTATTGTTATGGGAGGCATTAGTTTTATCTTCATCAGCGCACTCTGTCTTTTCTGCATAATTACTTATGTTTTGAGTTTTGCATCATTTGCTCTGATCCAGATGACTTTCAAAGAGAGTTTCAAGACTGCCCTTGGAAGTCTCCCTACTCTTTGGACGTCCCACAAATCATATTTAGGTCTAGTAATAGCTATTCCAGTAATGAGTTACATCTATCACGACATGACCATGGAAAGTAAGGGTCTCGCAGACTTAGATAAAATTGTTAAAGAAAAAGTTGCTTACTGGAAAGTCAGCCCTGTGCAAAACTTTACAGATGACGGACTTATCTATCAGGTCGGCTCATCCCCTGCAAAGGTGACTATTGTGGAGTTTGCAGACTTCAGATGCCCTCACTGCAAAACAGCTGCACCGACAATCCATGCATTTGCTAAAAACAATCCAGATGTACGACTTATCTTTAAGCCGTTCCCTCTAGACGGCGTTTGTAACTCTGCAATTTCTGGTGGCGACGGTATTTCCTGCAAACTTGCCGCGTCTACCATTTGCGCAGAAAAGCTTTTCCAAAAAGGCTGGGCAGTTCATGACGGAATTTTTGCTGCCCAAGAGCAGTTCCTCAGAGGAGGCAATGCCGAGGAGACACTTAAAAAAGTTCTTGCAGACGCCAAGCTTGATTTTGATGCTATCAACCAATGCACCCAAACCAACGAAGAAGTCGCAACTTTGATTCGCAACATGGCTAAAGAAGGCGAAACAGCAAAGATTTCAGGCACACCAACTATCTTTGTAAATGGCAAACTACTCGTTGGGGGACAGATGTACCCGATACTTGAAGCTGCATACCAAGACGCCAAGTCGAATCCCTAGTCCAGTTTTGTGAGCTCGATTTGACATAAGTCGAGCTCTAGATAAACATAATACTAATGACCCTAGACTTCATGGAGGAGGCCTATGGATCTCGGACATCTAGACTTTATCGAAAATGATGACTTTCAATTGAGTAAGGTTTCTCTGCCTGACCAAGTTCCTACAGAGCTTAAGGCAAAAGAACTTCCCCAAGAGCTGCTCAAGTCGAGCACGGTTGAAAATCTTATTTCACAAAATCAAGACCTCATGAACCGCCTCTCTGTGGCTCTTCGTCGTTTATCTGGCTTAGAAAACGAAAATCAAAAAATAAGCGAAGAAAATCGCAAAACTCAACTTCAGTTCCAGGGGCTACGCGAACAAATCCAGGTTTTTAGTGAAATCGAAAGCAAATGGAAAATGAAAGTTGAGATCTTAGAGACAGAAAAAGCTTTGGCAACTGAAAAACTCTCCGCCTATGCTCGACGTATCGAAAGCCTCAACTCAGCTACTCAGAGGCACCAAAAATACCAAGAGAAAATCAAAACTCAAGTAAAGCCTTATATTGCTCAATTAAAAGAGTTCAGCAATTCTTTACAAACACAAAACATGCAACTCGAAAATCAAGTTTGCCATCAGCAGGCCATCATCTCTGACATTCGCAAACAAATCATCGAGGTCACTAAAAACTCACAGCTACAAATTGAAAACGAAAACAAAAAGCAAGCTGAACTCATTGAGTTCTACGAATCACAAATAAAAGAACTTACGGAGTCCAATCAAAGCCTTAAAGAAACTGCTGCAGATGTGGAGATAAAAACTCTACGTCTAAAAAAGGCACTTGAAAGGCAAGATTACCTAGAAAATGAAGTCGTTGCTCTTAGCAGATCAAAAGAGGACCTCAAATCACGCTTAGATTACGAGCTGCAGAACCTACAACAAAAGCTTAGTGACGTCAGTCGACAAAATCAAAGATTGGGCATCGAGCATTCTGATCTACAAGTGCGTGTAGTCGAAATTGAAGCCGAGAAACAGAGCTTGTCGCGAGAAAATCAAAACCTAAAGGAACAGCTCGAATCCATTCGTTACATGTGGTCAGCTAAAAACGAAGAAAACGCTAAGCTCAGAGCAAGCCTTGAGGCTCTCGAAAAGCTTAACGTCGATTTGTCTGCACGTTTAAATGAAGTAAGAAATAAAGGCCAAGGCTAAAAGTCTTGAGGTAGGCAGTAGGACTCTACTGCCTTTTCTACGCTCTCATGCAATTCAATCTCTCTGAGATTATGCATCCAAAGTCTTTTGAAATCAGGATTTAAACCTGCAACTTTAACATCCATAATTTGATTCTTTTTAAAGTCTTCTAGTAAATTAAAAAACATCTGAATCCCTGACGAACCAACAAAATTTAGCTCGTTAAGACAAAAAACAACTTTTTTAGCACTTAAGTTCTCCACAAAAGCACGCTTCAACTGAGGAGTTCTCTCGATTGCCAACCTGCCACTCAAGCTCACAACCGTTACATCTCCCTGAACAATCAACTTTGCTTGCATAGTAATCCCTCACTGGTAAAAGCTTTTTCGGTGTGTCGCATGCTTTTTTAAAGACCAGTTCTCGACAAGTGCTTTTCTTCTCA
This sequence comes from Bdellovibrionia bacterium, assembly GCA_046570065.1. Lineage (GTDB taxonomy): Bacteria > Bdellovibrionota > Bdellovibrionia > Bdellovibrionales > Bdellovibrionaceae > JBKHVM01. The sequence continues at coordinate 10,452 of JBKHVM010000030.1, read as the reverse complement.
CTACAATAGTCGGGTGCAGCTAGTATTTAACATCTTGATGTTGTTATCGTTTATTTTTATTTCATCCAGTTATGCTCAAGATACTGGGCCTAAGTCATTTCAAATTCCAGAAATAGATGCCACAGCAAAGATTCAAGGAATACTCATCGCAGCCGACAGCATGGAAAGAGATACTGAACGCGAATTAGTGCTACTCAATGGTAATATTCAGATCGTCTATAACAACCAACATATTCGTGCTAACAAAGCAGTTATTAATTTGCGCAACAAACGCCTCACTCTCGATGGTAACGTTTCTATCTTGAGTGCAAAAAACACAGTAGGTGGAACTCGTATTGATCTGGATTATGAAAACGACACTGGCCTGATTTACAACGGCTTTGTACAATCCGGCCCAGTGATCTTTGAAGGAACTCTTATTCAAAAAACAGATGAAGATGAATACTTTGCTCTTAATGCCGACTACACCGCATGTTCCACCTGTCCTGCCGCTTGGTCCTTTTCTGGAAATACTATTCGTGCAGAGCTCGGTGGATACGCTTATATTAAAAATTCGGTTCTCAAAGTAGGAGGCATTCCTATTATATGGCTCCCCTATCTCATAGTTCCTCTTAAAAGTGACAGACAATCAGGCTTACTAACTCCCGAAGTTGAATTTTCAGATAAGGGGGGCTTTACAATAGGTCAGTCTTATTTTTGGGCTATTTCCCGTTCCACAGATGCCACACTCACCTTTAAACACTACGCTAATCGTGGAGCTAAATATTTAGGTGAATATCGCTTTGTTCCCAATCAAAATAGTTTTGGTGAGCTTAATATAGCTTCTATTGCCGATCAGTATTTTAAAAACGAACCTCGCTTCGAAAAATTTGCAAACAATGATCAAAAAGAAGGCACCTTCAACCGTTGGTTTATTCGCTACGACCACCACCTCGAGCTCCCTGACAACACCATTCACCGCATGAAGATCAACAACACTTCAGATTTGCAATATCCTAAAGATTTCCCTACGGAAACTCTTAATCACGGGGACTCCGCCATGGAAAACCGTGTCTCATGGACAAAAAACTCAGACAACACTCATACTTCTATTGATGCCTCTTATTACATCAACCTTTTGCACTCAGACCCCATGTCTGGAAATGACGATGCTGTTCATCGCTTACCTGAGTTACGCTACTCGCAAGTACCTACAAAAATCGGCAATTCAGATTATCTTTATTATTTTGATTTAAATTACGTCAACTTTACTAGAGCTGGAAAAGCCTATGACGATCTCACGGGACAAGTCATTGTCGATGGCACACAAATTCGCTATATCCCTAATACCTGCAATGAGCCAAACTACGAAAACACACCTAACTGTAAAATAGTTGAAGACGGCAGATACGACATTAATCAAGACTTAATTCGCACCGGAGGACGTTTAGACTTACGACCCACTATTTACCGTCCTTTTGCACCCACCGAAGGTGTTTACATCACTCCTAAACTTTCTTATCGCGAAACTCATTATAACTTCTACACTGGTGAAGATCGCAACAATGTTCGTCGCTATTTAAGGACCGAATTGAACTCACGCTTATCTTTCAGCCGAGTCTACGGTGATCTTAATGAAGTCACAGCAACTCGTTATAAACACGAAATTCAACCAGAAATCACTTGGACTTCCATTCCATGGATTGATCATAAATCTCACCCATTTTTTGGATTCTCTCAACAAAGCGAAGCTCCGATTTCGACTCGCGATAGCGTTTCAGATGGTGATCTTGGTTCAGACTTTGGATTGCAGTTTGACTACAATGATAGAATTTATGACCGCAACCTCATTACTCTTGCAGTCACCAGTCGTGTGGTGCAAAAAAGGTGGCTCAATGGCTCACCGGTCTATCGCCAGATTGCTGCATTAAAACTTGCCCAATCCTATGATGCCTTTGTGGCAGAAAAGGATGATCCCAACAAACAACCTTGGTCTGATCTTCAGGCAACACTAGATGTGCGGTTAGATCGCTTTCAAACTTATTCTATCCTTAAGTACTACCCATATCAAAATCTCACGGACTCTTCGTCACGTGTAAGACTCTTCGACGAATCTGGAAGATTTGTACAGTTAGCAGTCACGCGCCAGTATAAAATTACCCCAGGTCAAAAATCATTGGAGCGAGATCGTGCCGAAGATTACACTCTTTCAGCTGGGATGATTTCTAAATATCTCAATCTCATGGGGAAGTTTGTTTACGATGCTAACTTTGATAATAACCTAGTTCAGGACCGAGTTAAATCTTGGGCATATATTGCGCAAGTAAAGCCTCCAGGAGAGTGCTGGTTAATTACTTTTGTCCACGATCGAGTAACTGGTGGTGACACTAATATAAAAATCAATTTTGAATTTACTTTTGATGGCGTCCCCAAACAACCACTGCCTCCAGAAACTCTGGATAAATTTGGATTTTAATATGAACTTGTATTTCAGATTTTTTTGGCTTTTTTTTAAATCTTTATTTTATAAAAACGAACTCACTCTTTTAGATACTTGCACGACATCCTTTCGTGTTAATCCTTTGGATTTAGACATTAACCTACATATGAATAATGGCCGCTATTTATCGTTGATGGATTTGGGTCGTACGGATTTGATGTTTCGAGCAAAAGTTTTTAAAAAACTTTTCTTTAAAGGCTATTACCCCGTCGTGATTTCCGAAAGCATCAGCTTTAGAAAATCACTCAATCTATTCGACTCATTTGTGATTGAAACAAAACTCGATGCATGGAACGAAAAAGATTTTTATCTTCTGCAAACTTTTAAATTTCAAAATGAAGTGATTGCTGAAGGGTTTATAAAAGGTCGTTTTTTAAAGCGTGGAGTGCGTGGATCAGTCCCAACAGCTGAGTTATTTCAAATACTCAATCTAAATTTGCCACTTACAAAGCCATCAGCTCTTTCTGAAGCCCAGAACCAAACTGATTCTTTACTTGCCCCTAGAAAGAAAACTGCAACTGCACCCCAGGCGTAATCTTTTTATTGTTGGGGTCAGCAACTAGAAAGCTCACGAGAGGGAAATCATTCACTGCATTTAGTTCCTGCCTAGCCTGTAAATAGTTATCACTAGAGTCCTCATTTTGAAGTTGGTACCAACCGTAGGCTATTCCAGCGTAAAGACCCAAGCTTGCCCCCCTAGCTACATTAGCTGTATGTTCGCTGGGCTTATCAACTAAAGCCAAGGATGCGAGTCCTAGGGCTGCCCCACCCATTGTTCCGTAAGCACAGCTCTTTAAAAACATCTGCAGACTACTCGCCTGTCCAGAACAGCACCACAAAGACAGGATTAAACAGAAGATAGAATTTCTCACTAAGTTCTCCTAGCACCGAAGTCTATTTCAGTGGACCAGATATGACCTTGGTTATCAATAAAAACTGCATTAAAAACTAGGGGCTTCTGAGACCTAAGACTGAGATAGTGATAAGCTTTGAGAAGACGCTTCTTCTGAATCGAGCCGATACGCCCTTGTATATTGTTCCAATTCGCAATGAGCTTCACTTCTACCATCAGACGAGATTGATCATTTTCAAAAATAAGATCAACTTCAGAAAAAGGTGTACGAATTCTCTGTCCTAAAAGACGATAGTTGAGAATTTGATAATGTTCTATGACTAGCTTTTCAGCTAATAATCCCTTTGTGTAAGTGCTCTTTGACTCCCGCAAAAGTTTGACGGTGCTCGAAACAGGGACCGTGGGCTTCAATGCTTTTTTTGTGGGCCGCAGTCGAGTACCCTTTATGGACTTCAAAACCATAGTAAGGAAATCTTTCTGAGAGCTCTTTCATAATTCGATCTCGCGCAACCTTTGCGGCAATAGAAGCTGCACTGATAGGAGCCACACGCAAATCTCCTTTAACAATTGGAGTTTGCTTATAGTGCGCAGCAAGTCCAGGTATCACTTTGTTTCCATCAACAAGTACATGCCCTTTGCTTACATTTAGGCCCTCTACAGCCCTCTTCATCGCCAATAATGCTGCATTTAGAATATTAAGCTCATCGATTTCTTTAGCTGTGGCAAAAGCAATACTGACTTGATATTTGTCATGAATTAACTGCGAATAATGATCACGGCGTTTTTCGGAGAGAAGCTTTGAATCTGTAAGTTCGCCACTTAGATCGTCATCAGTAAGAATCACTGCTGCTGCGTACACTGGCCCAGCTAAACAACCTCTTCCTACTTCATCAACTCCAATAACAGGAGATGGTGAAAACTGTTTCCAATCTATTGGTGTAAACTCTTTGCTGTTTTTCATCGCCCCTCTAAAGAAAAAATCCGGAAGTTTTGCTTCCGGATTTTAAAATCAATATCGAAAAATAAAATACTAAGATTAAGCCAACTCAGATTGAATCTTAGCTGCTTTACCTTCTAAACCACGAAGATAGAAAAGACGTGAACGACGTACTTTACCACGATTTACAACTTCAACTTTATCAAGAGCAGGACTTGCAAATGGGAAAGTTCTTTCAACACCAACACCAGCAGACATCTTTCTTACTGTGAAAGACTTTGCGGCACCAGCACCTTGAATCTTTGTAACAATGCCTTTGTAAAGCTGAACGCGCTCTTTTTCACCTTCTTTAACTTTAACGAAAACATTAACTGTATCGCCAGTGTTGAAAGCTTTGATGTTTTGATTTTGCGCCTTAACAGATACGCGACGAACTAAATTTGTTTCTTTGCTAGCTACGTTTGCCATGATCTAATCCTTTAAAATTTTATTGCAAATTCGGGTTAAAACTTTATCAAAAACCTTGCGTATATACCTAAAGCGAACCCAGTTCTACAAAAGTAAAGCAAGGTTCTACCACGGTCCCATAACGCGGTCAAGACAGATACTTACAGCAGATCGCACAGATAAGTGACGATAATCCTCTGGGGGGGCCCCTTTTATACTTTCTAAAACCCCAGTGCAGGACTTCATAAATTCATCTGTCAGACCAAAACCTGTGCCAAATATAAGAAAACAGGGCTTTTTTTCAACAAAAAGAGTCTCTTTTAGCCCTTTAAAGCTATAAAACTGAGCGCCTTCAACAGCTCGAGCATGGGTCGCAACTCGCAAACAATCAGGGACTCCCCAATCCTGAATGGCCTCCTCAAGAGAAGAAGCCGTCTCCACCATCGTTAGCGCCGTGCGTCTTTTGGCATTGTATTTAGCTCCTTGCCCCGTTCGCCAATGATCTAAAACTCGATGCACGAACATTTGCTGCTCTTTTTGCGGGTGAATAATGTAGTACTTCTCGACCCCATAAACGCGAGCTGCCCGAGCGATATCATGAATATCAAAATTGGTAACATTCGTCGCAACAATATTTTTTTGACTGTCATAAATAGGGTGATGAACCAAACCAATGGCGACTCGTGGGACGTAATTATTATTTTCCAAGGGCTCTCTCCAAATCCCAATCAGAAAAACCTAGAATATCTTTTTCAGACTGAGAAAGTTGTGTGTTCCAAAATTCAATAAGTTGTGTTTTCAAGGGTTGCTCTTTCTTACGTTGTGGGACGTAAGTTTTTTCAAAAACACTAAACAGATCAGGACGCTTTTGCAGAGTCACTAGACAAGACACTTTAAATCGCCATTTTTCAATCTCTGCGTGATTTCCAGAGAGTAAGACTGCTGGTACCTCTCCAGCCTCGTGTTGATGAGGACGCGTAAAAGAGGGACATTCTAACAAACCATCGCTGAAAGAGTCTCTTTCTGCTGAATCTGCATGACCTAAAACACCAGGGATCTGTCTTGAAACACTGTCGATGAGCACCAGTGCACCGAGCTCCCCGCCAGAAAGAACGTAATCGCCTATAGAAAGTTCTTCATCCACATGTTGATTTATAAATCTTTGATCAACTCCACCATAGCGCCCACAAATCAAAATAAGTTCTTTTTCTTTTGCAAGCTCTAGAACTTTTGTATGGTCTAATTTTCTTCCTTGCGGAGATAAATAGATAGAAATCGCAGCTGGTAATTCTTTTTGTGCACTTTCAATTGCCCCGACGAGAGGAGGCATTGACATAACCATACCATCTCCGCCACCAAAAGGACGGTCATCAACAGAGCGATGCTTGTCCAAACTAAACTCACGCGGATTGAGACAACTCACTTCCAGCAGACCTTTTTCAATTCCACCGCCTAGAACTCCGTATTGAAGACTCTGGTTGATCATCTCTGGAAATAAAGTGATTACTTTGATTTTCATTTACTCGATTTCGTCTAAACTCAAAAGCCCTTCAGGCAAATCCATAATGATACTTTGATTCTTAAAATCAATTTTTTTGAGATAAGCTTCAACAAATGGAATTTCCGAGCTCTTGCCATCTGTTTTTTCAATAACTAATAAATCTTGCGCACCATTAGAGCCAAAACCTGTAATCTTTCCGATAATGACTTGCTCTGGATTTTTAACAGTAAAGTTTTGGATTTCACCTAAATAAATACTCTCACCGGCTTTAGAAACTAAAAGTTCGCTATCGATATAAAACTCCCAACCTTTCATAACTTCAGATTGGTTACGATTTTCAATTTCATTAGCTTTAACGATAAACCCCTGCTTAAAAGGTTTTACTCTCTGTACGGTAAAGGTTTGCATGTCCTCGGCACTGGCTTTGGCAGACTTCACAGCAAAAGTTTTTAATCGGGGCAACCACGATACCTCACCAGAAAATACAAGGACGTAGAGATCGCCTTTTAAGCCATGAGCTTCTTTTACTTTGCCAATTAATTTCATGTTTACCTCAAATAAAAAAAGGGGTTGTAAACAACCCCTTCCTAGTGATTCTTTTTAGTGCTGCCTACTCAACGATATCTAAGTGATAACGTTTATTAAGTTTTGTTCCTGCAGCTCGAATGATCGTTCTCATTGCAGCAGCAGTTTTACCCTGCTTGCCAATAACTTTACCCAGATCTTCTTTATCTACCTTTAATGCTAAAAGGGTCGTCTGCTGACCGGGAACTTCATCAACTTCTACATTGTCTGGCTTATCTACGAGAGACTTTGCCATGAATTCTACAAGCTCTTTCAAGCTGTCCATCTTTCCCCCCATTGCTGGTTAAGACTTTATTAAACAAAAGTCTTTCTCAGCTTCGGATCGTTTTCAAGCATTATTATTTAGATTGCGCGAGCTTAATAACGTGTTTAACACGATCAGTTGGTAAAGCACCTTTAGCCAACCACGCATTCAATTTCTCTTGGTTCAATACAACTTTAGCATCCTTACCTTTTGGAGATGGGATGTAAGTTCCAATAACTTCTAAGAATTTGCCAGTAGCTGGACGACGAGAGTCAGCAACTGTGATACGGAACTTAGGTGTGTGTGTTGATCCTGTACGAGCTAAACGAATAACTACTGCCATTTTAAATTTCCTTTAATATCCTCTAATCAGGTTATGCAAAGTCCAAAGTTTTAAACCCAAAGTTCTAAAATATCAAGCCCTAAAATGGAAAGCCCATTCCACGGCCTCCACCCTTACCAAGACCCATTTTCATCATTCCACTCATCATCTTTTTAGCCTCTTCAAATTGCTTAATGAGCTTGTTCACATCAGAGACCTGAGTTCCACTGCCTTTTGCAATTCTCTGACGCCTAGAGCCATTTAGAATGCGATGATCGGCCCTTTCTTTAATAGTCATAGAACGAATAATAGCCTCAATTTTTTTCATTTCTTCATCTGGTGGAGTCATATTTTTAAGCTGTTTTGAAAGCTCACCCATACCAGGTAAAAACTTCAAAATAGACTCAAAACCACCCATTTTTTTAAGTTGCTGGATTTGCGCCAAAAAGTCTTCGAGTGTGAACTCGTTCTTCATAATTTTTTTTGCAGAATCTCGCGCCTGCTTTTCGTCAATCACTTCAGCAGCTTTTTCAACTAAACTGAGAACATCTCCCATGTCTAGAATACGCCCCGCAAGGCGATCTGGATGAAAGACTTCAAGAGCAGCAACTTTTTCACCGACACCAAGAAATTTGATAGGAATGCCTGTCACTTCACGAATAGAAAGAGCTGCCCCTCCACGAGCATCCCCGTCTACCTTGGTCAAAACCAAGCCGGTCAACCCTAGGCGCTGATGAAAGCCTTCAGCAACATTCACTGACTGCTGACCCAACATTGCATCTGCAACCAGCAAAATTTCTTGAGGCCCCCAAATTTCTTTAAGTCTTCCAAGCTCAGACATTAAATCTTCATCGATCTGCAAACGACCAGCTGTATCGACAATAACCACATCGACCATATTCTCTTTTGCCCAAGATTTTGCCGCAGTCAGAATCTCTTCTGGCTTTTGCCCGGCCTGAGTTGGGTACGCAGGAATACTGTTCTGCTTTGCCAGAGTTAAAAGCTGATCTACTGCTGCTGGACGGTAAATATCAGCTGGCACCAAACCTGGTTTTTTGCCTAGCTTCTGTCGAATATATAACGAAAGCTTCGCAGCTGTTGTCGTCTTACCAGCCCCCTGCAAACCAACCAAAAAAATCACTGATGGATTTTCGCGACAATTAAGATCTACAGCTTGCCCACCTAGTGTCTGCACTAATTCATCGTGAACAATTTTAACAAACATCTGCCCTGGGTTAACGTTGGCAAGAACGTCCTGCCCCAAAGCCTTTTGTTTTACGCGCTCGATAAAGTTTTTAACTACTTTAAAGTTCACATCGGCTTCAAGGAGGTGCAAACGAATCTCTTTTACTACATCTTCAATATTACTTTCCGTAATCTTACTTTGGCCTTTAAGTTTTTTTAAACTTGCCAACATTTTATCTGAGAGATTTTCGAACATAACTGTCACCTCAATATATTACACAAACACCATTGTGATCTCATAAGTTCCCGTCAAGGGCTAGCACCAGACACAAAACGCGCCTAGTTAAATCCACTTGATAAGCCTTACCAGCGCTGAAAAGAACCCTTTTCAATGCTCCAAAAGGCCACAACATAAAAAACTACCACACCAGCAGCAGACACACCAAAACTAGCTAATAGACTGACATCACTTGTCCCTAGAACTCCATAACGAAGTCCATTTATCAAATACAACAAAGGATTTGCTAAAGAGACCTTTTGCCAGAGCGGATGAAGCTGTTCAATCGAGATAAAAACTCCCCCCAAATAAGTTAGAGGTAGAAGTATAAAAGCTGAGAATGCTGAAAGCTGATCAAAAGTTTTGGCCCAAAAGGCCACTGAAATCCCTATAAAACCAAACATCAAACCAGCCATAACGACAAAACAAAGCATCACAAACGGATGGGCAATTCCTACCACTTCCTGAGAGTTCATATAATAGAAAACGGCACCTACTAAATAAGTAATGAAAGCAACTAAAGCTCCTCTGACCAAGGCTCCCGTACTCAAGGCCATGACAATTTCAAAATTCGTCAAAGGGGCTACTCGCAAATCTTCTAGGTCGCCAGAAAATTTGGCAGAAACAATGCTGGAAGAGGCGTTCTGAAAAGCATTGTTAATCAAACCCATCATCATCAAGCCAGGAATCAAGAAGGCCAGATAAGAAACTCCAGAATTAAGTTGTACTTGAGATCCTAAGGAAACACCAAAGACCAGCAAATACAGAGTAGAGCTCACCAGCGGAGTCACCAAAGTTTGAACCAATACTTTCAGAAAGCGAGCCACTTCTCTTTTTAAAAGTGTTTTAAAGCCGATCATAATCTGCTCCCGTTTCTCTCGCCCAAAACTTTAACAAAAGCCTCTTCCAAAGTTCCTTCTTTAATTTTAACATCGACAACATTAGAGAGTTCTAATTGTAATGTCTGAAATAAATCTCCTAAGGTCACTTCCGGTGGAGTTAAAAAAACATAACTCCCATCTGGATCTTGCCGCAAAAAATATTCGCTTTCAAACTTCCAGGGTGTCTTACTAACCACTACAATTTCTTTTTGCGTAAAACGATGGATAATTTCTTGGGTTGGACCGACACACTCCAGCTTGCCGAGGTTGATGATACCTACGCGATCACAGAGTTCCTCTGCTTCTTCTAAGTAATGTGTTGTTAAAAGTACCGTCACACCTTCTTTTTTTAGTTCCAAAACAAACTTCCATAGGTCTTCTCGTAGCTGAATATCAACTCCAGCCGTCGGTTCATCCAAGAGCAAGATCTTTGGATTGTGACAAAGAGCTTTGGCAATCATAAGTCGACGTTTCATTCCGCCGGATAACTGTTTTACAAGCTTGTTCCGATGCTCAAAAAGAGAAAGCTTGTTCAGCAAATAGTCAATTCTCTCTTGATTGTTCTCTCGCCCATAAAATCCAGAGATGAAATTTAAAATCTCATTAACTGTAAAAAAACCAGAATTGATTACTTCCTGATGAACCACGCCCACCATTTTTTTAGTTTCTTGCGGACGCTCTGTCACATCGACTCCGAATATTTTAACGGCCCCTGAAGTTGGTTCTTCTAGCGTTGTTAAA
>JBKHVM010000029.1:0-29265 GCA_046570065.1 Bdellovibrionia bacterium | reverse complement strand
CGCTTGTATTTGTGGGGACACCATTACCAAACACACATTGGTTGTTAATAATGACATAACCTGCAGGGCACACGAGAGTGTTGTTGTTGCCGCCACTGCTTTTTTTATCATTGCCGCAAGCTACCAGGAGTGTTGCCACAGCGAAACCAGTAAGTGCATAAAATAGTTTTTTCATAAGTCACCTCATTTGGGACAAAATTTTTAATCTTCCACGATGTAAACTATTCACAGTTCGTGCCAATTCATGCTTTTGTTAAAAGAGTGCTGTATTTGATTTGGCAGACCCATAAGCTGTTTGTTTTTTCTCCAACAGGGTCAATTTGTGTCACTCTGAGAGGGGTCTCATTTTGAAACACTTTAATTCGATTATTCTTTCGATATCGTTATTTTTCTCTGGTTGCTCCGTTGCCATTGCAGATTATTTTTACCAACCTCTAGAGCAGAATGAATCTGGAATGACAGCTCAAACTTATCACGAAGTAAGAGCTTATTTTATGAAGGCTTATAATGCTGATGTAAAAACTCAGTTAGGGCGAATTTTGCTGGTACAAGATCAGTGGGAGAGTCCTTATTTTTTAGCCTACAGCGAATTGAATCCTCATTTCGCAGCCATCACTGTTTCTGGAGGGATTGCGCGCACAGCACATGGCTCGCCAGCTTTGCTTGCAACTATATTATGTCATGAATTGGGCCATCTCCTAGGTGGGGCCCCTTATCAAACGATACCTCATGCAGAATGGGCAAGCAGTGAGGGGACTGCTGATCATTATGCTGCCAGCAAATGTCTACCCAAAGTCTATTTTGATCAGCCGCAGTGGTTTTCAGAGGTCACACTTTCTAGGGCAGAGTGTGGTGACTCTCTGGAGTGTAGTTTTATTTATAATATGGGAATGAGTTTTCTCGTGTTTTTGCAGCGCTATTCTTACCGACCAAACGTACCAGTTCAATTTGAGTTGTGGGAAGATCCTACGGACCAAACCCATTTAAACTCCTATCCCTCAGATCAATGCCGCTTGGATATTTTTAAACAAAGTGGTCAGTGTTTACGAGACTCTACAAAATGTAATTACATTAGCTGTTGGTATGTGGAAAACTAACTACTCTTTTGCGATCTATACCAATTGAGCCAGTAAAATACGGAAATCACAATCAACACTAAAGAAATCCAACTCGAAATGCTAAGTCCTAAAGTGGGCCCCCTAAAATCTGCTCTTTGAGACTCCATCAAAGCTCGAGAAAGCGCATGCAGAGGTAGCCATATAAAAAACACACCACCAGGAGGCATCTGTTTTTTGCGGATAATGAGCAAAAAGATGAAAATGATCAATTCTGTGAGTGAGGTCAGAAGAGTGGTGGGGAAGCGGTGAGATATTGCAAACCAAGCATCACAGCTTTTACCAAAACAGCAGCCATTAAAAAAACACCCGAGTCTGCCTACGGCATAACTCAAGGCGAGCGGGGGCGCAAAGAAGTCATAAGTTTTTAAAATATCTTGTCGATTCCAGCGCTTAAGATATGCATAAAGATGTCCTAGTCCAATGGCTCCTAAAAAGCCTCCATAAAAAACAAAACCACCATTCCAAATTGCCAAGATAGACCAAGGTTGAGTTTGATAGAACTCCCAGTTTTCATAAACAACATGAATCAGGCGAGCTCCAGCAAGCGAGCCGATTAAAACAAGTAAAATCAAATTAGAAAAATTATTGCCACCATTAAGATGTTCAGGCTTTTCATCCTTATAAGCAAAAATAAGACCTAGGCTAATACCTATGCTTATCAGAAGGAAAAAGGTTGGAATGTTGCCCAAAAGTGGGACATTGAGATTGGGGTACATAGATCTCCTAGGACCAATGACTTAATTTTTGTCTTTAAACAATCCACTGACAAGTGGAAACTACCCAAGCTTCTGAAATTAGAAGCATAATTTAGATATGAACCCATCTTCACAGGAAATAGCTGCTGAGCTAAAAAGCTATGATTTTTTTGCATCCTTTGATGAGGAGCTCTTATTAGCTTTTGCTGCGATTGTTCAACATACTCAATTTGCAACTGGAACAGTAATCCTTAAAGAGGGACAGCTAAATAAGCGTCTTTATTTTTTGCGCAGCGGCAGTTTAGAGATATCTCTGGGTGAAGAGACCATTGCGATTTTGCAAAAGCCAGGCGAAGTCTTTGGCGAAATGAGTGTGGTCAGTCAAAAAGAAGTTTCAACTACGGTTCGAGCAATTACTAAAGTTCAATGCTATTACGTTGAGGCTGATAGTTTTGCGAGCATGGAGCCTGCAAAAAAATCCGAACTGGAATCGCTGATGTTCAGAGTTTACAGTGTGATCCTCAGCCAGCGGCTCGCAAAAACTAACAAGAAGGCTCGACTTTTTGAAATTACAAGCCGTGAACTCTTCCATGACCGGGAGATGTTTAAGCGAGGGGCCGAAGGAGATGTGCTCCTGATAGATTCAGACAAAGGTCAGCGCAACACTGCGAAGTTAGCCTTGAGTAGTTCTGGAGTGACTCTGGAAGTCGCAGAATCGATAGAGCAAGCAAAAGCTATACTGGCGCATAAAAATTTTCATGTAATTATTTGTGAAGAAAAGTTTGTCGACTTTTTAAAAGAATGTTCTGAGGCATACCCTGATGCGCATTTGATTTTGTTAGCATCTGTAGAAATGAAACAAAAAATAGATCTGTTACTAAAAATGGATTTTATTAATAACGTAGTGACTCGTGATCCCGCTGACAAACAATCAGTAATTCGTGCAATCCTCACCACATCTACAAAAATATTAAAGAATGACCTATTCGGTATGGAAAAGTACCTAACTTGGGGTGCAGATATTAAATCCAAGCAGGTTATTAATAGTACGGTTCGGGATCAGCTTAAAGAAGAAATGATTTCTCACTTAAAAGGATTTGGCATACGTCAGAGTATTCTGGATCGAGTGAATACGGTAGCTGAAGAAATGTTAATGAATGCCATTTATGATGCACCAACAGATGTTGATGGAAAGTCTCTGTTCAATCATCTTTCACGTAAAAATGATGTCTATTTGGAGGCTCACCAGCAAAGTCAGCTGAATTTTGGATGTGATGGGAAGTATGTGGGTATTTCTGTTGAGGATCCATTTGGCGCTTTACCCAAACAGACAATTCTCAAATACCTTAAAAGTTGTTATGAGGGGCATGCCGGTTCGCTCAACGCAGATAAAGGCGGGGCAGGACGAGGACTACATCAAATTATTGAAAATGCTGACATCACAATTTTTAACGTTAAACAAAATGTGCGAACTGAAGTCATCTGTCTTTTTAATTTAGATCCAGCAAAGGACCGTGAACAAGTTCCTACATTTCACTACTTTTATTCAGTTTGAGCCTTGTTCTTTTTACTCTCTAAGAACATCAACAATAACAACACCCCAACACCACAGACAATAGCAACATCCGCGACATTAAATGCGGGCCAGCTGTATTTATTTTTAATGTGAAAATCTAAGAAGTCGATGACATATCGAAAACGAATCCGATCGATATAATTACCGATGGCGCCACCAAAGATAGAAGACAATGCAAAGATCTGATAGGTGTCTTTATTGTCCACACCTCTCAGGATCGAAAGAATAATAATCAAAGCTATGGGCGGCATGACCAAAAAAAAGATTTCTCTAAAAGTTGGATGTGTTTCTGCCAAAAATCCAAAAGCGGCACCAAAGTTGCGTACATAGGTAAGGTTAAAGAAGTCTGGAATAACAGATATGGATTCACCTAAGCTAAAGTGAGTATGGATATAAATTTTTGTAACTTGGTCTAAAGCAATCAAAAAACCAGAAATAACCATAAGCCAAATATATTTTTTTTGCATAGACTGCACTCCATTGTCCCAAAGCTGAGTTGTTTCTAGAACATCATAATCGCAAGATTACTTCAATAAATTTTGAGCTTTGGTAAAGCCAATTTTAATAAGCATTCTCATCGCCTCTTGATCAGAGGAGAGATTGAATTGAAGGCGAGTTTCTTGAATCATCTTTAAACTCTCAGCATCAAGCCCCAAGTTTTGGTTTGTTGAATGTGAAGCAGCGACTGCTGCTGTGGTCATGGCAGGTGTTGGCGATGAGTCTTGAGTCTCGGTAACAGGAGGCCTTGCAGCTGTGTGTGAAGATGTAGAGCTTCCACTGTGGACCTGTTTCATTGGCGCAGGGGAAGTCTGCTCTGAAGCCTTTTCGATGAATTTGGGTGAAGGTATTTTGTCTAATTCACCCATCATTCCAGCTAAACTTTTAAGCTCATTTTTAAAGTTCTGTATGCTGGGCCGATCTAGGGCGGCATCTCCATCGCGATTTGCTTTTAAATAAAGACTCACCAAGATGTCAGGAGTGGTTGCCATTTCACGAATCGAAGCATTTTGATTCATGAGCCACGCGTATGCTTTTAGCATAGTGTCTTTGGTGTAAGCTTGTGGTGGCAGCGGGTTCATCGTCATTTCTAATCCTGGCAAGGCTGTAAAAACTAAGGCCACTGCAATGGCCAGTCAATGCCTGCTTTTTAGCAATTTAAAGAAAATCTAGGGCTAGTGTTCCAGATAGGAAATAGCACCTAAATAAAGTTTTTATTTAGTCAACGTGTCATGCTTGACAGGGGCTAATCGCCCCTATTTTAAGCAATTATTCGGAATAGTCTCGAGCCACAATCCCATACTTTTCGATCTTACGGAGTAAGGTCTTTTTGGGAATATTAGCATGGAGAGCTGTTTGGTTAATTCGGCCTTTAAAGGTTTTTAAGGCTTTAATAATGAACTCTTTTTCGAAGGCTTCTTTTTGCGCATTAAAATCTAATGACTGAGAAATCTCAGCATCAATTTCTATTTCTAAAGACTCTTCTTCAAAGTCTTCATCGAAGCTATCCTCAGCAATTGAACCAGAGGTCGCTGTTACCTGTGGAGCACCACCTGGAACTGCCATCACCATAGAGTCTTCCGGAAGTTCAATTACATTTACTCCCACTGCAGCTAAGACTGATTCTGGTAGTGAAGTTAGGGTAATCAAATTTTGTGATTCTAATACAAAGGCATGCTCGATAACATTCTCAAGCTCACGAATGTTCCCTGGCCAGTCGTATTTTTTAAGAACTGAGAGAGCATCCACAGTGATGCCATGGATTTTTTTATTGTGAATTTGATTGAACTTCTTAATGAAGTTGTTCACGAGAGTCTCTACATCTTCTTTGCGATCAGCAAGTGATGGAAGGAATATAGGAACTACATTTAAGCGGTAAAACAGATCCTCTCTAAATTTACCATTCTTAATCATTTCTTCTAGGGGGCGATTGGTTGCAGCAATGATGCGGACATTTGTTGGAATTTCGCGATTGCTCCCAACTGGGGTAAATACTTTTTCTTGAAGCACGCGCAGGATTTTAACTTGCATAAGCTGAGGCATATCTCCAACTTCATCTAAGAAGAGCGTACCACCTTCTGCAAACTGGAATTTTCCGATCTTCCGTTCAGCAGCCCCAGTGAAGGATCCCTTTTCGTGACCAAAGAGTTCTGATTCAAATAGATTTTCAGGAATAGCAGAGCAGTTAATAGCTACGAATTTTTCGTCTTTGCGAGCAGAGTTATAGTGAATTGCTCTTGCCACAAGTTCTTTACCAGTACCTGAGGCCCCGCGAATAAGAACAGGCGTTTCAACTTTGGCTAGTCGGTGAATAATATTAAACACCTTTTGCATCTGTGAGGTGTGGCCTATAATCTTGCGGCCAGCTTCGGTAAGAATCGGAGAAGAGGCAGCAATGTTAGAAATAAGAGTGTACGCTTTTAAAGCTCGGTCTACGAGTTCATTCAGTTCCACAGAGCTTACAGGTTTAGAGAGGTAGTTATATGCGCCATCTTTAACTGCTTGAACTGCATCATTGAGTGTAGCATGAGCTGTCATGATGATAACAATAATGCCTGGATCCATCTCTTTAATTTGTTTAAGTGTCTCAAGACCGTTAAGGCGTGGCATGTCCACATCGAGAATCACTAGATCAAATTTAGCAGATGCCGATTTTATTTTCTCAAGAGCATTAATGCCATCGAAGGATTCTTCGACTTCAAATTTGGGAGAGAGCGCGGATTTCACCGAGGCCCTTAGGGCTTGATCGTCATCAACTACCAGAACTCTAAGCATTTTTTCCTCCTGATTCGATGGGCAATTCTACAGTAAAAGTTGATCCTTGACCATGGGTAGATTCTACAAAGATATTTCCATGGTGAATCTCTGTAAAATATTTAGCCAAATAAAGACCCAATCCTGAACCCTTAATGGGAGAGGATTTGTGGTTCTTGGTCCTAAAAAACTTCATAAAGATATTGGGAATTTCATCAGCTGGAATACCAGGGCCTTGATCGGCAATCTGTACAATGATTCTATCGCCATTCTCTTCGGTGGAAACTAGGATTTTAGTATCCTCGGGGCTGTATTTAATGGCATTCTCAATGAGGTTTGAGAAGACCTGTTTCATCAGTTCTGGATCAAGCTGAATAGGAAACATCGGTTCAAGCTCACAGATAATTTGAATGCGTTTTAATTTGGCCAAGAACTCGTGCTTTTTAATGACCTCTTCAAGTAATTTATTCACGTCTTTACTCTGTAAATGGAGTTGAACCCCTTCGGATTCAATACGGCCGTAAGCTAAGATTGCATTAATAAACTTTAACAAATCATCAGCAGAAGCTTTTATAGTATCAACGGATTCCCGCTGAGTTGTACTCAAAGTATTGGGGTCGCGAAGAATCATGTCTAACATACCCTGAATACGTGCAATGGGTGTTTTTAAGTCATGAGACATCATCGAGATAAAGTTGGTCTTCAGCTCTTCTACTTGGCTTAGGAGTTTATGTTTCTGGTAATACTCCCAGCTTTTTCGACTCTCAATAATGAGGCGGTACGGGATAAAAAAGTAATACACTAAAAAAATAGCAATTAAAGGTTGGGCTAACTTGATCCAAAAACCAGCAAACATGAGAGCCAAATAAGTAACAAAAGAAAACCCTGCTAAGGTTGAAATAAGAATTAGCAGACCTTTTAGTGGGGCGAGAGCTAAAACCACGTGAATCGTTAAAAAAGAAATTAAAAACAGAAGAGTAAAATTTAAAGCATTTGAAGACACCACAGGAGCTTTATTAAAGATTAAGGTATCTATCATGTTGGCATGCATTTCTAGGGTGGTCATGGCTTGGATCTCACGACTATAAGGTGTGAGAATGTAATCTTGAGAGGTAAAAGCGGTGTCAGAACCAATAAGCACTATCTTTTCTTTTAAGAGAGAGGCATCAAAATTTTCTGCGAGCACAGATTCAAAAGTGTAAGTTGGATAACTTTTAGGGCGACGAAACTGTATATATGTTTGTTGAGATCCAGCGAACTCAAAAGTGCCACGGATTTTAGCGATGTCTTTGACATCTGAGTTAAATAGGGAAGCGGCATATGTGTGAAAGAGGGGTTGATCCTGATAAGAAACCAACATTCTTCTTGTAACACCATCTTTGGCAAAGATTTTTAGATCCGAAGTTTTAGGAGCTGGAAAGAGTGGCACTCTTTCGAAGGGGGGCTCCAAGGTGAGTTGCCCCTCTTCGCCCTTCATTTCGATCTGATTTACCAGCACAAAAAAGTTACTGAGACTTTGTGTGTACTCTGAAAATGCAGCTTGTGCAGGAGGAGGCCCTTCAAATTCTTTAAGATCATCATCCAAACCAATTACTTTTGCAGATTGAATTTTATTGAGAACTAGCTGGAGGTCAGTGAGTGAAGGATTGCCCCTAAATTTTTCGATAGTTGAAGGTGTAATTGCAATTAGCGCAATATGATTAGAAGTTGCTGGTGACGGCTGCAACCGAATTCTAAAGTCATAAAGGTAAGCTTCAACAAAGTCTAATTTTGTCGAAGTGAGGGCAGCTGCGACTGCCATGGCAAGAGAGAGCTGTAAAATCAAAACCTTAAGGTTAATTGATTTTAGCCTCTGATGCCATTTATGTTCTCCGGGGGAGGAAGGAGAAGACATAAAATTCCTAACAAAAAAGTTTTACGTACCTTCGAGAGGGAGGCAAGTGCGAGGTCCCTTTTGAGGAGTTCCGTTATTTTTTTTCGGAGTCACCTTTTTGATATGTTTATTTTCAGACATCATATGGTCCTTTCTCGGCCCTACTTAATTGATAATACATGAGGGCATTGATGATCAAGTTTCTTTGTCGTTCACAGTAACTAATGCTCTTTTTGTGCTTATTACCTGTGGTGCTTTGATGCACAAACATACATCCCCCACCACAGAGAGTTTTGGCCCAACAGTTTTGGCAATTGTTGAGTTCAACCAAATTTGAGCTGAGCTCTTGAATTTGGTTTTGGGAGATTTCCACGCCATTTCCAACGCTTTCAGACTTATTGCTCACAGCAAGTGGACATGTGAAGACGCGATTGGCAGCATCAATGCTGAGCAGCGTTTTGCCAGAACCACAATAGTTCCAGTTGCGAGTTTGGGCATCAAGTAAGCGAAAATAATTATCGTAAAGAGTTATTTTTCGAAGCTCTTGTTCTCCACCGCGTTCATATGCCAGAGCTGCAGCTTCCATCAGACTTTTTGTAAAAGCTAAGCTGACTTGAGAATCATCCTCGGTAACATCAAAGGTAAATTCAATGGCGTCAAAACCAAACTCAGCAAAGAATTTATAACTTTTAACAACATCAGTATTCTGTTTAGAAAATACAGAGTGAATGAGGAGACGTCCTCTCAAATTAGGATTCTCTAGGAGAAGTTTATAACCTTTAAACGTTTGTTCAAATGAAGAACCCCCCTTTTTTTGGGGACGTAGGAGATCTTGTACTTCTTGGGGACCGTCAAAGCTCAATGTGTATTGGGCTTTGAGAGGGGCTAGAGTTTTTAAGAGCTCTTCAGTAATCAAGGTGCCATTGGTAATGATGCTGTAAGAGATTTGAATGTTTTTTCCTGCAGAAAAAAGAGTGACGTAGTTGTGGATTGCGACAAGAGCCTGGGGATAGAGGAGAGGTTCTCCGCCTAAAAATGTAATATGAAAGTTGTCCCCAGCACTGAGCTTTTCTAAAAAATACTTCAACTGTGGCAATGTTTTTTCAACAGAGAGCTTTGTGATCGCCTCACCGTAAGTTCCATCTCCGCCGGCAGCACAATAAGTACAATGCAAATTGCAGATCTGAGTCACATTAAGCGTGAGTGATTTTATTTTATTACCTAGGCTCACATCTTTTGCTTCAGTGTTTTGTGAGTTTTGCCATTCCAAAAGCGATTTTGCAGGAGAGAGATCTTCTGTCAGGGCTTCGGGAGGTAAATTTAAAACTTCAGCTTTATCTAGCGCAGTTTTTTGCATAGCTTCAAAGGCTTGTTGGGAGATTTCAGCCACTTCCATATTCAAGGAATGAAAGGCTAGGGGAGCATTTTGACCCCATTTAAAAGCGATAATGTCTTTAAAACGCCGTAGTTCCATTTAAACTTACCTTTTTAGAGCCTTTTTGGCTCCGAAATCTCCAATCCATTACAGAAGAGCAAGAACCGTTCCCAATATTAAAGGACCTAAATGAGCTCTAGTACTTGCGTGAGAGAGGGGCATAGATTTTTTGCAGAGTTGTCAAAGCCTTTGCCATAACACTGAGTTACGACTTGAAATAAAGAAAAACCCACCTAGTAAGAGGTGGGTCTTTGGTAGACTGAAATTTAGAGCGAAGGGGCTTATTTGGAGCGGGGCTGAGATTGCGCTCTGCCAACTCCCCCAGCACTCACTGCTGGGCCTTCTGAAGCAATGGAGCGCTTTACTTTATTAAGGGCGTCCTGATCTTTTTTGACTTCAGTTTTTCCGTCATTTTGTGCAAAAAGAACCACATCGCTAGTTAGTGAAACTTGCAGCAATTCCACACTATGCTTACTGCTAAGTTTGATCTTTTTGTCTGCTAGTGCTTTAAGTACGGTTTTATCTTTACTCAAATCAGAAGTCAGTTGCGAGAGTGTTTTATTATTATTGCTGACTTCGACTTGATGATAAGCCCCGTTATTATTATCGGTTACTCCTACCATATATGACTTTGGTTTCACTTTACCTGAAATAAAGCCAGAGTAAGCTCCTTGTTCGCAGCGAACTTGGATAGGAGCTTTACATGATTTACAACCCTCATCCTGAGCGATTTGGCAATTCAGGTTTGCAGGGCTGGAAGCTAATGCTATAGAAAATATAAATGCAAACATTCCAAACTCCTTATTGGTAACAAGTGTAAGTTGCAGTGATTGTTCTTCCAGCAGGGATGCGTGGGTCAAACACTAGGTTTGTGCCATCAACGCGATATCCGTAGGACATCCCTGGAGCCACACTTACATTAACTGCACCAACAGGGGCACAGTCAAGAGGCAAGGATGCCATGTCATTGACAATAGCACTTCTGAAGTAGTTAAGGTTTGTGGAGTAGTCAGAGTCACAAATACTTCCGACATAACCACCAGTTAAATTTGAGAGTTGAGCGTAGTGCACACCAAAGTGAGACTTAGAGCCCTCAGCATCCTGTGCTGCCATACATTGTGTGTCACCAGGACGAACAATGATGGAGTTAACTGTAAATCGTTTTTGGTTTCCAAAACTTTCTTTTACAAAATTAACGTATGTTGCAGGAAGATCGTCAGCTTCAAGTGCTTTCAATTCATTAGCATAGAACTTTTGACTAGCATCGCCGCCAACAGATCTCACATCTTCGTCAGAAATAATAATCACAGCTAAACCGGCATTTTGACGATAACAGCCAGATGCTCCAGAGTAAGAAGGATCACCATTCCACATGTGCCAGAATGCAGCCTTAATACCGCGCTCGTCATCGGTATTAGCCCAACCAGCACCAATTTGATTGATAGTATCGACGAAGATTTGATTAATATTTCCTGAGCTTGGTTTTAGGATATAAGAAACATTATTTGAATTTCTTACCCAATTGCGTGAAGCGCCCCAATACCATGTGGGATCACTAGATGACACTTGTTGAGGACGAGTGAGAGTCGCGCACATTTGCCAGTCAAAACCAGCACTACTTAAGCCACTGACAAAGTTTTGTAAGCGAGCTGCAAGTCTTCTGTTGTCAGCTAGCATCGAGTTTGAGTCATCAACAATAAGTAATATATCCAGTTGATTGTCTGTTGCTGTAACTGTTTTTGTTGTTGTCACTGATCTTGTGGGTCTTGACTGAACTGTTACAGTGATGGGTGAACTCGCAACGAATGAATTGTAGCCTGTAGCTGAGGCTTGGAGATAGATCTGATATGTTCCAGGAACCTGCGATTGGAAGTCAGGTGTTGAGCTGCTGCCGCTCAATCCTGGTATGACATGAGTGAAAGATTCTCTTGTAATTGTCCAAACAGAGGAAACATTTGTTGGATTACAATTAGCCGAAATTGTAGGATTGCTTCCGCCTTGAGTGACAGTTACAGAAGTTGCGCTGCCATTTATGCGAGGAGTACAGCTGATAGTAGGAGTTGGAGTTTGTCCGTCATTATTTTTAACGACGGTAACAGTCAGTGGGTTTGTAGAGTTATAGGCATTATAACCACTCGCAGTTGCATTAAGGCTGATGAGATAAACGCCTGATGCTGCTGCAAAAAAATCAGGAGTCGAGGTCGCGCCAGTTAAACCATTAATTGTTACTGGTGTTCCGTTGCGAGTGACTGACCAATTGTAGGTTACTGCTGAAGGATTACAGTTAGCTCTAACTGTAGGATTTTGGGCAGCAGAGTTTACAGTTTTAGATTGAGCACCGCTATCTAAACTCAGGCTACAGGTGATGTTATTGCCTTGGGCGCCGCCACCGCCGCCACCACCGCCTCCTCCTCCTCCGCCGCCACTGCCAGAGCCGCCTGGTTTGTTGCTATCGACAGTGGAAAACTGGACCGGGGAGCAGCCAGCAATAATAGAGATGGTACTGATTACCAAAAAACTCCTGATGCCTGATTTCAGCATTTCTTTCTCCTACTTGAATTCAAAATTATCTATTGTTTAATGCTATCAAACTATTTTGTTTTTTATTTTCTTAAAATGAAGTAACTAGACTTTTTAGTTTATTTATTAACAGATTTTAAGTCTTGCCCTAGACCAAAATTGAGTTCAGTGACTCAGCTTTAGTATTTTGTTAAGAATAATTGCCAGTTTTTCTGAGTCACATCATTCTATAAAGACTATGTCATTAAATATAAAATTTTGGGGAGTTCGTGGGTCCCTACCTTCGGCGCCTCCACCTTCGGAATGGGTATTGTTAGTTGAGGGTTTGATCCGTAACTTTTTTGTTTCGGGACATAAGGATATTTCTCAAATAACAAAATATATGAATTCATTGAGTGTGCCAGAGGTCGGCAGTTATGGATTAGCTACAACTTGTGTTGAGGTAAACTCACCAAGAAGTCGTCTTATTATAGATGGTGGTAGTGGTATTCGGAATCTCAGTGAAAAGATTATGTCTGGTCTCAGTGGCAGAGGTAAAGGGCCATTCCATATTTATATGACCCACTTTCATTGGGATCATATTATTGGATTGCCTTTCTTTACGCCTCATTTTGTTCCGGGAATGGAAATTCATTATTATGCAGTTGAACCGGAGTTAGAAAATCTCATCAGAGGTATATTCAAAAAACCTTATTTTCCGGTGCCGTTCGAAGCCCTGCAGTCTAAGATATTTTTTCATGTCTTAGAACCGCGTAAACCTCATAAAGTTGATGATATGATCATCACCCCGTATAAATTGGATCATCCAGATCCATGTTGGGGACTTAAGGTGGAGTCAGGTGGAAAGACCTATGCGCATTGCGTGGATACTGAGGGAACTCGTGTTTCTCGTGAGGATTTGGGTCCAGACTTGCCACTCTATCAAGGCGTTGATCTTATGTATTTTGATGCTCAATATACATTTCCTGAATTAGCAGAAAAAGCAAATTGGGGACATAGCGCTTCGCAAGTGGGTCTTGACATCGCTTTTAGAGAAGGTATTAAGCAAGTCCTCTTTTCTCACCATGATCCTGGAGCCAATACGAGTCAAATACAAGATCTCAAGCGCCAGACAAAAGAGTATTATGACTGGCGAGTTTCTGAAGCCAAAGGAAATAATGATGCTATATCAGAAGTGACTTGGGATTTTGCCTGGGAAGGCTGTGAGATTAAACTCTAGCCAAATCGGAATGGCGCCGCTGGCTCCTGTGAGTCCAGTGGCAGTATTGTCGTCGTATCCAACCCAAACCAAAGTGGTATTGAGTTCATCAGCGCCAACAAACCAAGCATCTTTGTAGTCCGATGTTGTGCCAGTTTTGCCAAGGGCTTTGCGAGGGTAATTTGCTCTGCCGATAGCACTCGCTGTTCCATCTTGTGTTGCTTGGTGGAGTATTTCTTTAAGTTGCATTACTTTTTCTGGATCAAAAACTTGATCTTGCAGAGTTTGCTGCTCAAAAACTAAAAGCCCGGAGTCATCATATATTCTCTCAATAAAACTAAGAGATGTGTTGTTTCCGTTGTTTGCAATTTTTAAATAAGCTTGTATGAGCTCAATGGGGTAGACCTCAAAGGAGCCCAAGTAGATGGATGGTACTTTTGGGATTTGAGAGGTAAAGCCAGCTAACTCAAGAGTCTGCAAAACCTCTGGCATTCCTACTTTCTCTGCGAGAGCAACAGTTGAGGCATTATAACTTTTTTTGAGAGCTTCGGTGAGAGTCACTTCGCCATGGAAGAGTTTATCGTAATTTTCTGGAGACCATTTTTTGGAGCCCACTTTTAAGGTGATCTTTTCATCCAAAATTAATTCATCGGGGTCATGATCTTTAAGAAATGCAGTTAAGAAAACAAACGGCTTGATTGTGGAGCCGGCTTGGCGGTGCGCTGAGGTAAGGCGATTGTACTGTGATTTTCTAAAATTTCTACCACCGATGGCTGTGTGAACCAATCCCGTCTCATTATTGATGCTAATCAAAACAGCCTCAAGGTTTTTACCTTCTGATTTGAATTTCTTAAATTTACCCGAACTTTCTAAATTTTTGAGATGATTTTCGATAGCTTTTTGACCCCTTTCTTGAGTTCGCAAATCAAGAGCAGTGAAAATCTTGAGGCCTTGCCATTGCAGACCCAGATTTTCGCTTTGCTTGCGAACCGAATTTAAAAAATAGGGGGCAGTTTCTGTTGCCAATGAGGGGGCTCTTGTTGGAAGGGGTTTCTTGCTAGAAAGTTCAAACATTTTTTGATCAATCATCTGTAGCTCTTGCATTTTTTTTAAGACAAGATCACGACGTTGTTTGGCTCTTTCGGGGTTTTTAAAAGGATTGTAGAGGCCAGGGGAGTTAATGATCGCAGCCAGCAAAGCACAATCAGGTAGTTCTAGATCAGCAGCGCTTTTATTAAAATAGAACCTTGAGGCTGCGCCATAGCCGCGCACCTGGAAGGAACCACTTTGTCCCATATAAATAATATTCATATAGGTCTCGATAATCTGATCTTTGTTAAATTTAGATTCCAACCTGACAGCCATGGCGAACTCTTTGAGCTTTCTTTCGATGGTCTTTTCTGGAGTCAGGAAATAGTTCTTAACCAATTGTTGAGTGATGGTGCTGCCGCCTTGGCGGCTGCGACCGGCGCTAATGTTTTTAATAAAAGCTCTACCAATGGATTTTAAACTATACCCATCGTGTTCAAAGAAGTTGCTATCTTCGATGGCCATAATCGCTTGAGGGCAAAGGGGAGATATATCACCCAAAGTAATCTGCTCTTGAAGAATGGGGTCATCGCCAACAAATTGAGCATATAGCTGATGGGGAAAGCTAAGGTGGTTTACGCTTTCAGTATCCAAAAATAATTTTGTAATATCTCCGGTGGGAGCCATGATTACTAGATGCAATCGACCCGTATCTGGTGCTGGTGAGTTGGAGTTAGGCATCCATGCGATACAATTTGATTGAGGCTCGAGATTCGCAATTTTCCACTTCAACTCGCATTCGTGACTTTGTAAAACTGCAAAGTCACCCGCCAGAAGTACTTCGTTTGCTTGTCTCTCGCGCCAAGAGAGCTTTTTGAAGACGTCGCGAAAAACGGAGATCTCTAGTGAATCATGGAGATGGACTTTAAAACCTTGAGTGTAAACTTCCACTGGCCTCAAAATTTGTTTGGCTTCTAGTTTTTCGCTCATGATTTTGTCGAAGTTCCAAGATTCAAAAAAATCGGATGCGACTCCGAGCGTAACAGAGGAGAACAGAGTTATTGTAAAAAAAAATAAAATGGTTTTAAATCGAATGCGTAACATAAATTGAGATTAATATGAAACTGAATGCGAATCAAATTCAACGCTTATCTGAAAAAATTTTGAATCAGTGGAAGAAACAAAATCTCATCCACCTCAAGAGCAGCGAAGCTGAAGTACTCAATAAGATTGTGGCTATCATCACTGCCGACTACCAGCGTGAAGCTGAATTAGATAAAGAAGTGAATCGCATGTTAGACCAGCTGGAAAAAACCCACTCAGGGGAGTTCCAGCGTTACAAAATGTATCCCATCTTAAAGCAAAAATTAGCAAAAGAAAAAAAGGTGATTCTGTGATTATTTCTGAAGAAAGACAGATTCATTTGGCTCACTTGGTGACGGATGGTGTCTGGGAGGACGATCTTTTAGACTATTCTGATGAAGACCAAGCCCTGAAGGCTGTCAAAGCAGCTATTGCACAATTTGTTGCGGAAGATAATGAAATCGACATTAGAGCTCGCAATAAAGTGGCTTCACTCAAAAGAGGCGTCGTCGAGGGAAGTCCAGAGTGGGATATCTTGTATAAGAAATATTATGAAGAGGAGAGAAATAAACGTGGCTAAGGCAAAGTCTCAAAAAAGCTCACCTAAAAAGAGTGTAAAAAAAGGCGTTAAAAAATCTGCAAATAAAACAGCAAAAAAAGTAAAAGCTCCGAAGGCAAAAGCAACTAAAGGCAGTAAACAAGCATCTGTTAAATCTAAGTTAAAAAAAGGTGCTGCAAAAGCAAAGGTTAAGCCTTTTGTGAAAAAAGCCATAAAAAAGGCTTCACCCAAGAAGACAGCTAAGAATTCAAAAAAAGTGGCACCGGCTAAAGCAAAAAAGTCTGCTAAGGGTGTGGTTGCAACTAAAGTCAAAAAAACAGCTAACAGCACTACGAGCAAGTCTGTTCAGAATATCTACCGTGAGGTGCTATCGCCTTTAGATGATAGACTCTTGGTAAAGCTGTCGGGTGTTGAGAAAAAGACTCCTGGTGGCTTATTTATCCCAGACACAGTCAGTGATACTTCAGGAAATTTGCAAGGTATTGTCGTGGCTGTGGGCCGAGGACACTTAACTAAAAAAGGTAAAGTTAAACATATGGATGTGAGCCTTGGCGACCAAGTTGTGTTCACTCAATATGCTGGATCAAAAGTTCAAATTCAGAATGAAGAGTTTGTTATTTTACGCGAATCAGATGTTTTAGGAATTATTCAAAAATAGGTGGAAGTATGAATTTTGCTTTAAGAGTTGTCGTCTCTATTGCGACACTGTTGGTTTTGGCAAGTGTTGCAAGTGCTAGCACTTTTGAATGGAAGGGTGGCTACAGAGTTGAGTGGGTGAATCTCGAAAAGCCAAGCTTGGCAAATACGGGTTCTTCAAAATCATATGTGTTAAATCATCTTTATTTGAGTCCACAGCTCATTGCTGCTGATGGTTTCAATATTGTGGCACGATTTGATATGCTTTCTGCAAATCAAAACTCCGAGAATTCGCAGTTGGGTGTTATTTGGGGTAATACAAATGCGCCAACTGGTATGAGTGCTAAAGCAGATCCACAAACGAGTGGTAGTGAGCAGTTTAAGCTGACTCAAATGTATTTAAAGTTAGATCAAGAGTATGGGCAGATCATTTTAGGGCGAGCACCATTTGAGTTTGGTCTTGGTATGACTTACTCGGCCGGCACTGGCTTATTTGATCATTGGTACTCAGTACGTGATATTGCTGCTTATAAATTTGTTATCAATGACTGGTTTATTATGCCAATTTTCTCGAGAGCTGGTGACAATTCGGTTGTGACTGGTGGAGGGATGAATTCAATGGGATTTCAGTTGCAGTATGAAAACCCAGACACCAAGTCTTTGATTGGATTCTTGCAAGAAACACGTAAAGGAACTGCTGGCTCAAATGATTTGAATAGTCAGTTTGCTGGCAGCACAGTAAATGGTTCATTTGATATTCAGAGAACAAACTTTATTTTTGGCCGAGGTTTTGAAAAATTTGATTTTAAGGTCGAAGCAGGATTTTTAACAGGCTCCACTGGTCTTCAAAATGCCGGCAATGAAGATATTGACCTCAATGCCTACGGCTTTGTTGTTGAGATGGATTATGCACAGCCTGAATCAAAGTGGAAATGGTCTGCAAAATTAGGTATGGCAAGTGGAGATGATGCTGAAACTGCAAATTACGAAGGTTTTCAGTTTAATCCGAACTATAATGTAGGCATGTTGTTATTTAATCAGCGCTTGGGTCAGGCTGACTTTTTAACTTCTGGTATTACTAAAAATCCTAACATTGCATCAATCAAAGATGCGTTCGATGATGAGAATGTCAGTAACACTATTTTTGTTGCTCCTTCGGCAACATATCAGTGGAAAGAAAAAACAGATATTCGTACAACTTTGGTTTATGCACAAATTCTCAACAGCCAAGCGAATTCTCTTTCTTCTGCAAAAGATTTAGGTTTAGAATTAGACGTGGAGTTTATTTATAAACCTACTAAGTCACTTCAGTGGATTAACCAAGTGGGTCTGTTAATGCCTGGGAATGCTTGGCAGTACGGACCTAACGGTGCTGAATTTGATAAAGATATGACTTATGGATTTGTTTCTAAAGCCGCCATCAGCTTTTAGACGACAACTTGAAGACTACGATTACGACAGCTGAGATTGCTTTGAAAATGACAACTTGATTGGTGGTGAGCGGGCCCGAGGAGCGAAAGCTCCTCGGGATTTTTTTATTCGGAAAGGCTCCTCCTGAGCCGTGGAGGAATAAAAACTGCTGTATTTAAATTATTTATGACGGTTGTGGATCTGCTGACGTGTTTGAATCTGCTGTTGATTGACTCTGTAAGGGGCATTGTTGATTTGTAATCCCGATCCACTTTGCATCATCAAACCGCCGTTTTGTCCACCTTCACCTGGCACACCTGGAAGTTGAAAGCGTGGTACTACTGAACCATTTTGTTGCTGCAATTGCGAGCCTGGTTGGATTTGATTGCCCTGAATATTTTGATTCTGCAGCAGACTTGGAAGCGAACTGTTGTTTGTGCCGTAGGCATCACTCACTAAATATTTACGTAATGCTAAGCCAAAATCTTGAACATAACGATCATATGATGAAAGTTCGTTACCAGAAAGTGCGTTATTATCACGTAAGGTTCTCAAAGCATAAGAGTTTGATTCATTGATTAAATCACTCCATCTCAACAAGTCTGAAGTTTGATTGTTAGCTTTAAGACCATATTCAGTGGCAAGTGAAGGGTTTGACTTTTCGTTCTGTTTCTCAGCTTGGCGCAAAAGTCTGATTTGGCGAGCTGACTCTTCAACAACTTTTGATTGAGCAGTGAGTAAAGTTCTTCTAAATGCTGCATGTTTTTTACCAGTTGCTTCTACAAGCTCCTGAAGACTGTCGACAACTGTGCGACGACGATCTTCAATATTAGCAATTTCATCTTGTGCAGACTCAACCGCCCACAGGTAGTCTTCGCGAGAAGAATAGTTTCTAGAGCCAACAACAGAGCTCACTGTATTTCTGGAATGATCTAATTCGTTTCTTAAAAGAGGAGCAATGTTGGCTGTAAAAAATGAGCGCAATTCATTAGCATCGATTTTAGCATTTTTGGAGCGCAGAACTTTTGCCAATTCTGTATTGAAGCAGCTCAAGCTGTCATCATTAGATTTTTTGGCTTCACATTTCTTTTCAATGCGGGCAAGGAGTGGGTTCGTCTCGTCATCAATTTCTACGTCTTTGTCTCTTTGCTTTGGAATTGGTTTAGCACTTGCGACTTCTTTTTCTTCTTTTTCATTTTTTGTAAAAGCTTTGAGGAGAGCGACATTGAGCTCATCTAAATTATCTTTATTTGCTTTTAGTGAAACGGGAAGGCTGTAGGTTCCACAGTAATTGCATGGAGCTTGGCCTTCAGTCTTTGGCACAACTGCCATGACTTCGTTTTCTCCGCTTTTGATATAGACAACTTTAATCACACCTTCTGCTGTGGTAACTTTTGTTTCGATAGTATTTTCACTACTCGAAGCAAAGTCTCCTTCGCCGGTTACACTGGCGTTTATAAATTGAGTTTGGCTCGTCAAGGCTGCTAGTAAACAACTGGCGAGAACCCACTTCTTATGTGTTGAGATTAAAGTTTTCATATATCCTCCTTAGCAAGCCTCATCCCGAGGTGCTTTTTTGTTTGAGACTTCATATTGCGAGCAAGGGGCCAATGCCTAAAAGATACTAAAAATGGGCGCAAACTTATGAAATCACGATAGAATATGTTGCTAAGGATAACTGTCTCGTGTTGGGAAAGGTGTCTAAAGGATAGTGACTCGCTTTGGGAATTTGATAAAAAACCAGAGTATTCAGTTACTTACTTATGTTAGGTCGCTCCTAAGGAGTCTGTGGCCAAAGTGACAATTGTAGGCTATAAATCTGAGCCAAGATGAAGTTTGAATTCCACGCAGTACCTAAACCCAGCACTATTTCTTCAGAAGATTGGTCAAGTTGGACTTGGCAGCTGCGCCATTCACTCAAAACCAAGGCTGACTTTTTGAAGCATTTTAAAATGTCATCACCAGAACTAGAAGCCTTTAGTGAAGGGGCGGAGTTATTTAATATCCGCACAACTCCTTATTATGCTCACTTAGCAAATACTGAAAGTGAGCATGATCCTATTCGTAAAATCCTAATGCCTCATCAAAAAGAATTAACTCCTGGGCTACAACAAATGTTAGATCCCTTGGGCGAAAAAAAGAACAATCCAACATCTCGAGTGATCCATAGATATTCTGATCGCGTGTTATTTTTGGTGACTGATATTTGCAGTGTCTATTGTCGTTTTTGCACACGAAAACATTTTACAGGGCAAGAGCAAGCCATGATCAAAAGCAGTGAGTATGAACAAGCTCTTGCTTATATTCGCTCGCATGTAGGGATTCGAGAAGTGATTCTTTCGGGTGGAGATCCATTGACTCTTTCAACTCAGAACTTGGAGCGCATTCTTTGGGATCTCAGAAAAATTGATCACATTGAAATCATTCGTATCGGCACTCGCATGCCGGTGGTTTGTCCCATGCGAGTGGATGAGGATTTAGTTAAAGTTTTGAGAATAGCTAAGCCCGTTTTTGTGATGACTCACTTCAATCATCCCAGAGAGTTGACGTTAGATGCCGCTCAAGCGGTCGAAATGTTTGTGGATAATGGTGTGCCTGTTATGAATCAAATGGTTCTACTTAACGGAGTCAATAATCATCCAGCAATTGTGCAGGCCTTGAGTCGTCGTTTGCTTTATTTGCGAGCCAAGCCTTATTATATGTTTCAGTGTGACCCTTCAATTGGAACAGATCACTTACGGACATCACTACAAGACTCTTTAGATATACAGCGAGAGCTATGGGGACACCTCTCGGGTCTAGCAATGCCTAACTTAGCGTTGGATATTCCTGATGGTGGTGGGAAATCCTACTATGTTCCTAATTTTGAAGTGGCCCGCGAAGAAGATACGATTTTATTTGAAGGCTGGGACGGTGTTCAGGCTAGTTATGTTAACCCACCAGCAGATAGAATTTTAAAACCCATCGATGCTGAAGTATATTATAGAGAGTGGGAAGAATTAAAAAATGCCAAAAATACAAACTAATTTTCGATCATCCTATAAGCAAGCCTTTTTAGTTTTTGTTTATTTTACTACCTTAGGTCTGCTTTCACGTTTGACCATTGGCTTATTTTCTTCATTTGAACTCAGTTTAATAAAAGATCTGGCTATTTTTATCTGGGCTATTCAGTTTGACTTAGCTGCAGCTGGGTTTTTTACAATTATTTGGTCCCTACTAGGAGTCTTTGTTTTTAGATCCAATATTCTCAATAGGCTTTGGCTGGGCTTCTTAGGATTTTTCTATTTGATCATTGCCTCGAGTGACTATCTTTATATTCAAGAATCAGGAAGGCACTTGGGTTATGAGGTTCAAAACCTATTAAGTATTAGCGGGGCCTTGCCTGATCTACTGCAAAAATATTTTATCTATATTTTACTTTCTGCAGTGGTGAGCTTTTTGGTTTTAATAATTCTTAAGATCAAGTCATCTTATGTAAATAGTTTAGGTCAAAAGTTGGTACTTTTTGTTATTATACTTCTTCCTAGCTTTATTTGCGTGAGAGGTTTTCGCGGCATTCCTCTTGATCCATCTTATGCTTACCGCGCAGGTTCTGTACGTGAAGCCAATATTAGCTTAAATCCAGTTTACAGTGTTGTTTATGCTGGTTTGTCTGGCAAGAAAGCAGAACGAGCTAGAGTTGCCGTGCCTGAGGGGCTTGATACAAAAAAAATCTTCAAAGAGTGGGTTAGTTCACGAGGAATTAAAGCTCCGAAGTTTAATCATCAAACGAATATTATTATTGTCTACCTAGAGGGTTGGCCTATCATTCGTAAGACGCCTTTTTTTACAGATTTTGCCAACAAGCAGGCGCTTAAAGCAGAATTGTTCTTAGCCAGTGGTCATCGTACGGTAGAGGGAATGTTTGCAAGCCTTTGCAGCTTTCCTAACCCTTTTGATCGCGGCATCATGTTTTCGCAATTAGAAAACTTTGAATATCTTTGTTTGCCTGAGCTATTAAAACAAAAAGGTTATCATACAGCTTTCTTTCAGGGCAGCGATCAGCTTACTAGTGGCGTGGGGCCTTTGGCGCAAAAATTGGGATTTGAAGTTTCATTTGGTAAAAATGAATACCCAGTCACAAACCAACCTCGTAACTTTTGGGGTTTATACGATACAGAGCTCTATCAACATGTGGATGCACATCTCGAGCAAAATTCAGAGCCATTCTTGATCGGTATAAACACCAATACCACTCATGATCTCAAACTTCCGGATGGAGTCCCTTGGGAAATGGGCAAAAGCACACGCATTGAGCAGCATGCTTCAGTCATGCTTCATGCCGATCAAGAACTAAAGATATTCTTAGAGCGACTTAAAAAGAGAACATTTAAGTTACCAGTCACTATTGTATTAGTAGCAGATCATACTTCCTATGTAGATCATGGTTATTTGGACAACTATGCCATTCCTCTTGCCATTCACTCTCCTCTGGTTCAAGTACGGGAGCTAAAGGGAGTCGCAACTCATAAGGATGTTGCAGCAACCCTAGCGGATCTTACAGGAGTTAAAGCGCCGCACTTTTTAGGCGAATCATTGCTAAAAAGAGAGTCAGACGGAATGTTCTCAGCTGATCTCTACCATTCTGGTATGGGGCTATGGTTTGAAGGGGAGTGGGTTGTGCTTTTTGATACTAAAATTGCGAATAAGTACACTTGTCACCAGTGGAAAGCTGACTGGATGTTACAGGTAGCTCAAGAGTGTCCACCGCAGGCGCAAACGATGTACGAAAAAGGAGTTTCATTTTTGCACGAAACTCAGGATATTTTATTTTCTGGGAAAACTCAGCAGTGGCCTGCTGAGTATGGTTTGTAAATCACACCCTCTCAAGACGTGCATATTTAGCGACAAACTTTTTGATGGTATTGTCCATAAACATAACACTCACCTTCAAAGAATCGCCGCTACCTTCCATAGAGTAAATTGTCCCCACACCAAAAGTAGGATGGCGAACTTTTGATCCTTTTTTATAAGGGAGAGAGCTATTTGAAGAGCTATCATCGTAATCAGGAAAGCTTTGAACGCCCTCATCAAAAGATTGACTAGCTGCTGAATGAGATCTTTGACCCCATGATTGTTGGTAATCATCGTTTTGCTGATAAGAACGAGACATAAACCGTGGCATCTCAGCATTGGATTTGAACTGAATATACTGAGGGGGGATTTCTTTGATAAAGCGTGAAGGAGCATTCATTTGCTCTTGTCCCCATACACGTCGTAGACGTGTGTGGGTCAGCCATAATTTCTGTCGGGCGCGGGTCATTCCGACATAGGCTAAGCGTCGCTCTTCCTCAATTTCAGTTTCACTCTCCGAATGGGCACTGCGAGCAGAAGGGAATAGGTTTTCCTCGACGCCGACAATAAAGACATACGGAAACTCTAAGCCCTTTGAAATATGGAGAGTCATCAGTGTGACTGCATTTTGTTCTTGATCTAATGAGTCCACATCCGAGACGAGTGCCATTTCCTCTAAAAAGCTTGTGAGAGTTGAGTCTTCACCGCGCTCTTTCATAAATTGAGCAATAGCATTGTCGAGTTCTTCTAAGTTTTCGAGTCGTGCTTGTGCTTCAGGAGTGTCTTCTTTTTTAAGGTTATTGGCATATTCTGTTTTATCCAAAACAATATGATAAAAATCCAGAGGACCAAAAGTTGCTGCAGAGTTTTGCAGCTCAAACATTAAATCCAAAAAACGGCGCAATTTGCTCGAAGTACCCGCATTAAAGACTCGTTGGTCAATGCAAAGGGGGAGAGCTTCGAACATTGTGATTTGTTTTTCGGTAGCAAACTCTTCAATTTTATCAACAGTAGTTTTACCAATTCCTCGTGTCGGAACATTGATAATTCTTTTGAGAGCAATATCGTCAGCTGGGTTGATCGCAAGCTTCATGTAACTCAAAATGTCTTTGATCTCCATACGCTCGTAGAAGCGCACGCCACCGATCAAACGATAGGGGAGACCATGAGTGCGAAGTTGTTCTTCTAGTACGCGAGATTGTGCATTGGTGCGATAGAAAATCGCATAATCATTGGCGGAACCGTCTCCGGCACTTAACATGCTCTCGATGGTTTTTGCGACAAAGCGCGCTTCATCGTATTCTGTTTTTTCTTCGCGAACTTGAATCAAGTCGCCAGCAGCATTGGAGGTAAAGAGTGTTTTATCTTTTCTTTGCGAATTATTTTTAATAACAGCTGTCGCAGCGGCAACAATGTTGCCGCTAGATCGATAGTTTTCTTCAAGCTTAACCACGATAGCTTCTTTAAAATCTTTTTCAAAATCCAAAATGTTGGAAATATCAGCTCCACGCCAACTATAGATGGACTGATCTTCGTCACCCACAACACAAAGGTTACGATGTGCTTTGGCTAACATCTGCACCAAGAGGTATTGAATGTGATTGGTATCTTGATACTCATCCACCATGATGTAGCGAAATTTATTCTGGTACATTTCCAAAACGTCGGGATACATCGAAAACAACTCATAAGTCTTTAACAGCAAATCATCAAAATCCAAATTGTTAGAACGTTTCATCTCAATCTCATAAAGCTTATAAACCTCGAGAGTTTTTGGATCCATGAGTTTGGCGTTCTTCTTCACAACATCTTCAGGACTCAATGCCAGCATTTTAGCGGCGCTGATACGTCCTTGAAAGTTTTTTGCTGGATACATTTTTTCGTTGATGTTGAGTGCGGTCATAACTTTTTTGATCAGACTCAAAGAGTCTGAGGCATCATAAATCCCAAAAAAGTTTTTATACTCCAGGAGATCGATATGATTTCTCAAGACGCGCACGCAGAACGAATGGAACGTCGAAATCCACAACTGCTGGTGGATCATGATTTCAAACTCAGCGAGGAGTTTGTAAATTCGGTGCTCCATCTCTTTGGCGGCTTTGTTGGTAAAGGTCACGCAGAGGATTTCATCGGGGGCGGCAAGTCCCTGTCCAATGATGTAAGCCATGCGATGAGTGAGCACACGGGTCTTTCCAGAGCCTGCTCCCGCCAGAATCAAGAGGGGGCCTTGAACCGATTCGACAGCTAAGCGCTGCGGAGGATTCAGGCTTTTAGTAATATTTTCGAGGACTTGAGACGACATCTGTATACCCCTTGATCAGACTGACAAAGTTTGTCCAACCTCTTATTTTCATTGCGGAAAACGAAAAGTTTCGGTACAACTTAACGCAACGCATCTATTATCGAGTATGGATGCTTACTTATAGTAGTCAGCGAGGCATTTGTGAAGCAGGTTTTTGAAAAGCAAATATTAAAGGTGACTTTGGCGCTGGGCGCTCTAGCTCTGGTTGCTTGTGGTGAGTCCTCACAGAATGCCACTGTTTCTGGAGACGTCTCTGTTCAGGTGCCGTGGGCCGAGAACACGGCTAAGCCTCAATTAAAAGACAAGACTCTTTTGGGTCTTGAATCCTTAGAAACTCTAAATGGGCGCTATGTCAAATTCATGGTTCATCCCAAAGAGGCCTCGAGTGGCGAAATCAATGGTCAAGACCTTAAGGCTCAATTCGAAAAAATAGGATCTAAATTTATTCCGAAAGACGCCCTTAGTGCGCAGTTGGCAGCGGTTTATGTGCATTTTCAAAAGTTGCATCAGTTAGATGCGAGCTTAGGCATTGCTGAGAACCTGACATGGCCACGCCGAGTAGCTGTGGTAACTGTTAATAGATCTGGCGAAACAAACAACGCATTTTATGAAGGTGACGGAGATCTCTATGTCTTCTTGCCTTATCAGAACTCCGAAATGCCACTCACTGTTAATGGCGGCGTGGTCGCACATGAGCATTTTCATGCTCACTTTTTTCAGTTGATCACTAAACAGCTTAAACAGCATGGTATTAATCCATTTGAGTTAATTAAAACGGAAAGCCCACTAAAAAATTCGGTTAAAGAGTCAAAGCAGAGAGAGCAAGAAGCTTTGTTGGGTAATCTTAAACTCGAAGAATACGAAAAATGGATTTATCAAGCGATTCTTTTACGAGGACTAAATGAAGGTTTGGCAGACTATTGGGGTTATCTCTATAGTTCTGATGAAGATTTTCTCAAGCGCTCTTTGCCGCGCATGGGGAGCAATCGCTCTCTCAAGATGACTGAAGGTAAGAATCTAATTTATGCATCGAGCTCGCTATTAAAACTAATTTCTAAGTCGGAGACGATGAGAAGTCGTTACCGAAACTTAGAAATCAATACCGAAGCTTACGCTCTGGCGACTCAACATGCAAAATTCTTAAAAGCCTTGGCTGAAAAAATTGCTGCCGATAAGCAGATTGATTTACCGGAGGCAAAACACCAATTAGCAAAAATTTTGCTCGAAGGTATGAGTCAGTATGCAGAGCATTTAATTACTGTTCATCAAAAGAAAGAGCTGCCAACAGTGCAGAGCTTTAATGCTATTTTGGCGGCACACTCTGAATTTAGAAACCTTAAAGAGTCCTGTGCACTATTACAGAAGGCCTTGGCCATCGAGAATGGCAAAGCTGAGTGTTTACAGCCTGAGGCTAAAAAATAATGAAAGCTTTAGTGTTTTTATTGGCAATTGGTTTTTCTCTGAGTGCTCAGGCGCTGAATCTAGATCGGATTCATGTTGGCGTGTTCAATCCTCAGTGGAGTTACCTGCAAAATTCAGATCTTAATTATGATGTAGTAAGGGCTAATTCTTTTTTTGTGAGTGCACACATACAAAAGCACATCCTATCTGCGCAGTATAGTGAGTCAGCACAGGATTCTGGAAACTCCACTTTAAATTATAAAAATATATATCGTTATGTAATAACTCAGTATGGCCGAAACCTTTTGAATCATCAATTCAATGACTCGCTCGATTTTGAAATGCATTTGGCCGGTGGACTTGGATTTGCTCAAAATGAAGTTCAATCACGCTTTGGAGGAGATAGCTCTACGGAGACCGGTGAGCTTCGATTGATAGGTTTGTTGTCTCTGTCGAATTATATTTTTATAAAATCTGGAAGTCCTGATTGGAATTTTTTTGTGGGTGCTCAAGGTCGCCTGCAGCGAGATACATCTACCTCACCTGAAGTTTATCTTGTCGGGCAGTTCTTGTTTGGCATTACTTTTTAGGTAAGTCTTGACCCCTCTCAGAATGTTCCTCTAACCTCATATGTGAGGATTATGAGGACTTAATGTATAGAAAAGAAAACGAAAGCCCCAAAAGCTACAAGCAGCGAGTTCTTGACTCTGTATCTCCTTCGTATTGTGGTGCTAAGTGGTACAATGCAACGATCTGGCTTGGCAGTGGGCATACAGCAAGTTGTCATCATCCTCCACCTCATAAAATTCCTCTATCTGAAGTTCAAAAAGATCCTTCAGCTTTGCACAATACATTTCATAAGATGGTCATGCGCGCGCAGATGCTACATGGTGAGAGACCTAAAGAGTGTGAGTACTGCTGGAAGATAGAAGGTCTATCAAAAAATAATATCAGTGATCGTATTCACAAATCTGAGATGTTCAAAGATGAAGATCATCAAAAAGCCAAGAGTGCGGCTTGGAATACTCGAGCAGTTCCTCGTCTGTTGGAGATTGCTTTTGATAGAAAATGTCAATTCGCCTGCTCTTATTGTAATGCTGGTTATAGCACGCGCTGGGCACAAGAAATAAAAAAGAATGGACCTTATCAAAACTTGCGTTCTGATGGAGCGGGGGCCTATTGGCACACAGGAGACTGGGCTGAGACCAACTCTGTCGGTGATGAAAATCCATTTGTGCAAGCTTTTTGGAAATGGTGGCCTGAGTTAGCAAACTTTGTTGAAGAGTTAAAGATCACAGGTGGTGAACCTTTGGTTTCTCCTCATTTTTGGAAATTTTTGGATTTGATTCGCGACCATGTCCCACAAGAGAGCATGTTGTTATCAATCAACTCAAACTTGGGTGTAGAACCACAAACAATCGAGAAATTACTAAACAAACTTGAGCCAGTTCAGAAAATTGGAATTTACACTAGTTGTGATGCTACCGGAAAGTTAGCTGAATATATTCGTGATGGATTGAATTACGATCAGTACCTGAATAATTTAAAATTTTTGTTGGAAAGTCGTCGACTCAGTCGTTTGCAGATAATGATTACGGTTAGTAACTTAGCGTTGTATGGTCTTACTGAATGGTTAGATCAGTTGTTTGCGCTTAAAGAAATTTATGGTCACGCAATGCCAGCTTTTGGCTTTACCATTGTGCGCTTTCCGAGTTTTATGTCGCCAGCAACTTTACCCTATTTTTTGCGGCAAGAGAGAGCTGAGCATATTCGCAAATGGTACGAGCAGAAAATTCAAAAACATCATTTTTTACCAAATGAATCCGAAACTGTGTTGCGTTTGATTGAGTATCTCGAAGAGGTAGAATCCCCACACCAAAAAGCTAGTGATCTCGAGGCTCGTCAGGTCGATTTCAAAATGTTTTTTCAGCAGTATGATCAGCGGCGTGGTCTGGATTTAAAATCGGTGGTACCCCAGGCCGTTTATGATTGGATCCAAAGCTTGCCAAGCTATAGCAGTCCTCAACCCGAAGTTCTTCATCGAAGTGACGCCAGCGAGGGTTATCACAATGAAAAAGAAATTGAGGACATTGCAAAGCGATTGGGGCTATCTCGCGATCGCTAGTGTTTTTACTTTCAAGAATTGACTTTAATTTGGGATTTAAGTGGCGATGATAATAAAATGCAGTTTGCGTTTAGTACAAAGGATCTCCAGCTCCTGATTCTGAAATGATGGCAAAACCACTTCTGGGACTTGTATTGACTCCTTTAAAGTTTCCACCGACTAGGAGCAGCCCCGTAGATGTTTCTAAAGGTCTAATTGTTACGGCATTGACAAATTGAGGATTCCAAGCTGTAGAAATATTGAGAGTGTTCGTGCGAGGAATTTTAATTATAGAGTATGGAGGAATGGAATTGCCATCTAGTGTTATAGTGCCGGCAAAAGAATGAGCCAGATAGATATTATTGGGACTCATTTTTAAACTTGTAGCATAGTTGCTTAGCACAGAAGAGTTTGATCTCCATATAAGATTAAAACTAGAGTCATAGAAGCTCAAGTGATAGTTGGTGCCATCCTCAGTAAATCCATGGCCAACTAAGTTGCTATTGTCTGAGTCGAAAGCATGATAAGAAATGGTTTTTAATATAGAGCTTGTTAAGTTGAGATTTGAATCAAAGATAGCGGTATAGTTTCGAGCATTGCCAGCAATGGAAGAGAAAGTTCCACTGACAAACAAAGAGGATCCAATAGTTTTGAGGCTCTTTACCGTAGAGTTTGGAAATGGGTCCCAGTTGGTATTTACACTGCCGTTCACAAGGTCGACACTTCCAAGTCGTGTACGACT
>JBKHVM010000028.1:0-29732 GCA_046570065.1 Bdellovibrionia bacterium | reverse complement strand
AACTATCGACTGAGCTTCTTAAATGCTTGTGCTTTTTGATGTTTTTGGTGTTACCCACCACAGAAAGAGAAGAACCAGAACAAAAAGTGGCGGACAGAAAGAGATTCGAACTCTTGATACGCTTTTGGCGTATACTCGCGTTCCAGGCGAGCGCCTTCAACCACTCGGCCATCTGTCCGTTTTGAAAAAGCTAGCAATGATGTGGTTTGGTCACTGCCGAAGTTTTAACACTACCACTACGTCTTAATTGGGGCCAGTGGTAATGCACGAAGTAATGGTTCTTAATGGGGTGTTTCGAGCTTTTGTACCCAACGAATCATCAATAATCCAGGAATGGCAAGTACAGCACAGGTCACAAAAAAGCCTGGCCAGCCCAAAGACTCTGCCAGAAATCCCGTAGGCGCTGCAATGAACACTCGAGGAACACCCATCAAACTGCTGAGCAGAGCAAACTGAGTGGCAGTAAATCTTTTATTAGTAATCGAGCCCATAAATGCCACAAATGCAGCCGTGCCCATTCCTGAGGTGAGGTCTTCAAGGCTGATCACACTCGCCAGCAACCAATTGTTGTGAGCTGAAAAGTACAAGGTGGTAAAAAACAAAGTGGATGCCGCTTGGAGAAAGCCAAACAGGTACAAGCTTTTTAAAATACCAATACGAATAATGATGATCCCGCCTAAAAATCCTCCCAGTAAGGTCGAAAAAACCGCAAAGGTTTTGGCAATGGCTGCTATTTCTACTTTGGTGTACCCCATCTTTAAATAAAAAGGTGTGAGCATATTGCCAGCCATGTTGTCGCCCACTTTGTAGAGCAAAATAAAAGCGAGTAGTAACCAAGCTCCGGGGCGAGTCAGAAACTCTTTGAAGGGTTCAATGACAGCTTCTCTTAAAGACTTGGGTGCTTCAATCGTGCTCGTGGGTTCATCAGAAAAAAGAGTCACTAAAATGACCATTGCCATGATCAAGGCCATAACCATATAAACTTGCGCCCAAGAAATATAGGCTGCAAGTCCCAGAGCAAAAGCCCCCGAAACCCACATCGCAATTCGATAGCCATAAATATAATAAGTGGATCCTAAACCCAAATCTTCATCGGGTAGGATTTCTCTGCGATAAGCATCAACGACAATGTCTTGTGAGGCACTAAAAAAAGAAACAATCACTGCCAACAATGCCATAGCTGCAGTTTGAGTTTTGGGATCAATGGCTGCCATAAAAAAGAGAGCACCAACGAGAGCTACCTGAGAGACAAGCAACCATCCTTTGCGGCGACCCAATCCAAAGACTTTGTAACGATCTAAAAGCGGAGCCCACAAAAACTTGAGAGTATAAGGAAGCCCTGCAAGTGAGAAAATCCCAATGGTTTTGAGATCAACGCCGACATCTGTCATCCAAGCTTGTAGGGTACGCAGGGTGAGTAGCAGTGGAATGCCAGAGCCAAAACCCATCAGAAAGACAATGAACATGTTTTTGGTAAATAGTCGTCGAACCATTTCTGCAAATTTCATATGAAACTCTCTTTTTATTTTAAAGCTTTTCGCATTTTCCAAAGAAGGTGACTGATAAAAGGTCTGCGTCCTTCTTTGCTGGTTACCATTAAGAGTTTGGTGATTTTAAGGTCATCGGCATCTGTAAAAAGCAAAATCAGCATCTCTTGAATATAGTTGGTGTTGAGAGTGACATAGTTGTCAGTTCCCATTCCCAATTGCACACCCTTCTTTTCCCACCAGCTAAACGGATGATCTTTGTAGTCATC
The DNA here is from genome assembly GCA_046570065.1 of Bdellovibrionia bacterium. Classification (GTDB taxonomy): domain Bacteria; phylum Bdellovibrionota; class Bdellovibrionia; order Bdellovibrionales; family Bdellovibrionaceae; genus JBKHVM01. The sequence continues at coordinate 27,976 of JBKHVM010000028.1, read as the reverse complement.
AAACTTTCCAGTGAGTTTGTTATTAGAAGAGGGGAGGGAAACTAAGTTAACTTCTTTTTGCAGCATGCGATTAAGAACATCATGTTGATATTGTTCTACCTCGCGAGCTGTATGAAACTTTGCTTTGATAAAGCGGATGCGCTCTTCTTCGGTGAGCTTTTGACCGCTAATGATTTTATCAGCAATGTGTTTGGAATCACCCCACTCCAGCTCAAGAATTTCTCGGTGAATAGATTCTTTTGGCAAGATACTTTGTCCATTCTGATTTCGATAAATAGCCTCTTGATATACGCGCTGGAAGTATCTATTGGGATTAATTCCCAGAGAAATGCCATGCTCAAGAGTATCAATGTGCCAAATATTCATGGCATTATCCACAGCTTGAATACCCTTTTTTAAAGTATGCCAAGTTTCGCCATGGTGAGAGCGAATTTTGAGTCCACGATATTGCAGCTTTCTGAATCCGTCCTTAAGTTCATTAAAATGCTCTTTACGATAAAGCTCGCGTTCGTCGCCAACTGTATCCACATCAGTCAAGTGGGGAATAAGTTGTGGATAAGTATCCAACAATCTTACGATGTCATTGATTTGATCCATAAAGTGGGCTTTACGATTAGGAAACTTTTCGGAATCAAAAAAATTCGCTTCTTTTCTAAAAGATGGAGAAAGCACAAAGTTGAAGTCAGGGTGTTTAGCCTGAAAGGCCTTAAAGCCTTCATATAAACCCATCACTACATCATCAGAGGTGACATCATCAATGCCGGGGATTTGTTCAGAAGAAGAGGAAGTCGAACGAGAGAGAGAAAACTTCAGTCTAATGAAGCCTACATTGTATTTGTAGTAGTGCTCCTCGGCCATGTGATAGGCAGCATCAAAGTGCGCTTGTTTGGAGGTAAATATGAGCTTCGGTAAATAGAGGATTTTGAGATAAGTCGCAAAGCCCTCGGTTTCTTGTAGGCGAATTAATTTGTCGACATCAGCTACAGAGTGAATAGGTAGTGAGGACTCTCCGTAGACCTCTTTAATTTTCTGTTCATAGATGGAACGATGAGGGCCGCTTAATAATTCTTGTAGTCTTGGAAATAAAAACTCAGCAGTGATGGCGCCAGTTAAATGGATGTGTTCTTCATGATATTTCAGAGGAAAAGCTTTAAAGAAATCAAAAAGTGCAAAAGCTACTGGGTGTTTGAGCAACTCCTGAATTTTAATTTGATTGATCTGAAAATGATTCAGTAATTCTCTAAAGTTTTCGATTTGAGAAAAGGCGTGTGGATTTTTTTGGCCTAAATCAGAAGATAGCAACAGATTCAGTGTATCTGTCAGTGTAATACCGTTAGTTTCGCTGATAATTTCTGTGAAGGCTCTGACGAGATCTTGATGTAAATTTTTTTCTTGTTGCATATGACTGCAATGCTATCGAGTCTCCAGATACTTGTACATGGTTTTGTGGGGACCAATGCGATCTAATTCAAACATTTCACCATAGAACTGAAATCCCAATCTCACATAGAAAGGAAAAGCTTTAATGCGAGCATTAAACCATAAGAAATCCACATTTTGATTGATTAGTTCCTGCTCTGAAAACTTGAGAAGTTTGCTGCCAATACCCATCCCTGCAAAATCCAAATCTGTAGCCATGCCGCGAAGGCGATAAGATTTTTTTGCGCTAAAATCAGGATGAGTCTCAGCAATAAAAGTAGCGACAGAGACCAGTTGGTTCTCGAGAAAAAATCCCCAATGGTGGGTGGTTTCAAGAAGATCACCCTCGACTAAGCATTCTTCTTTTTGCAAAAAAGGTTTTAATACTTTTTGGCGCAGATAGAGTGTGTCCTGCGCGCTGATTCTTCTGATATTGTGTGACAATTAACTTACCCTAGTTTGAGTCTCAAGTACTGATCCCACCCAGGTGGCACTTGTCCACTGGCGCGAATCTCCAAATCTAATGTTGGTAACCAGTTTGGCGCTCGGGGCTCTGATAGTAAAGTCATATTTGCTTTTTGGGGAGTACGATTGGCTTTCTTTTGATTGCAACCTCGGCAGGCTGTCACAATATTTGTCCAAGATTTAGCACCATTTTGAGAGGCGGGAAGTACGTGATCGAGAGTGAGCTGTTTGAGGGGGTATTGGTGTCCACAGTACTGGCAGGTATAATTATCGCGAATATAGACGTTTTCTCGGCAGAACCTCACCGGTCCATTCAGATTCCTCGGCCTCACGTATTCCCTAAGCCTCAGAACACTGGGGAGCTGAAAGCTACTCCGAACACTTTTGGCAAAGACAGGATGATACTCCAAAATCTCTACCTTCTCTTGTATCCACAAGATAAGGGCCTTCTGCCAGCTGACGACCCGCATTGGTTCATAGCTTGAATTCAGCAGAAGGGCTCTCAGAGCGGTGAGTGCGTGCATAAACCCTCCGTAGCGCCTGCTATCTTTAATTATACGTTGTCTCAAAGAGAAATTTCAATAGGGCCTCGTAAAATAATGAGACACTCAAGGTAAATCATGGTAGTTACTGGACTTTAAGTTGAGGAGCAGGTCTTGTTCCTCAACACTTTTTAATGTTCGAGCCTGAGGAGGTTCTATGAAGCGCGTTTTAGCATTTAACTACGTATTAAAAGGAACTGATGGAGCTGTTATTGATGCTTCTGAACCAAACCAACCTTTGGCTTTTTTAGAGGGTGTTGGTCATATTTTACCAAAACTCGAAGAGCAATTATTGACGATGCAAGAAGGTGATAAAAAAACTGTAAAGCTTGCTGCTAAGGATGCATACGGCGTTCATGATCCCAAAATGACAATGGATGTCCCTAAAGAGGAATTAGCGCATTTACAAGGCTTGCAGGTTGGAAGCTTTTTGCAGCTTCAATTAGCGCAAGGAGTTCAAGTAGTGAAGGTCACAAAAATGACTGACGAAGCTGTAACTCTTGATGGGAACCACCCTCTTGCAGACCAAGATTTAGAATTTTCAGTAGAAATGGTTTTAGTGAGAGAAGCGACTGCAGAAGAAATTATGCATGGTCACGCTCACGGTTTGCACGGACACAGCCACCACTAATTGAGTTAGGGTTTTGAACTATGCCTTCATTTGATATCGTCTCTGAAATTGATCTTCAAGAAGCTGATAATGCCATTAATCAGGCAAAAAAAGAAATTGAAGGGCGTTATGACTTTAAGGGTAGCCTTGCTGAGATAAAATGGGACAAAAAAGAGGTCATCATTCAAGCCGAAGATGACTACAAAATTGAAACCATGGTCAGCATCGTGCAGACTAAAATGCATCGCCGGGGTATTGATATTAAAGCCCTCAAGGTTGGTGAGATGGAGCCCGCGGGTGGAAAGACCTTGAGACTAAAAATTGAGTTGATCCAAGGGATTGATCGCGAAAAGGCTAAGGATATTATGAAAGTCATTCGCGATTCTAAACTCAAAGTTCAGTCATCTGTGGTAGATGACAAAGTTCGGGTTCAATCTAAGAGTATTGATGAGTTACAGGCCACAATGGCATTGTTAAGAGGGCAAAAGTTTGACATTGCCCTTCAATTTAACAATATGCGCTCTTAAAACTTGTATGAACACATATGTTAATGGTCTCATAGAGAAACTATGAGACCATTATTTTTTATAATGACCCTTCTTTTCGCCTTCAATATTCACGCGCAAACTCCAAAAAAACTTATTGTGGTTGGGGATTCTCTCACTGAGGGTTATGGGGTTGCCAAAGAATCTGCTTTCCCATTTTTGCTCGAAAAACAAATCAACACGGAGTCGAAAACAAAATACCAAGTTGTTAACTCAGGGATATCCGGCGCAACGACGGCATCAGCAATTGGTAGAATCAAATGGGTCGCAAAACAAAAGCCTGATGTGATTTTGCTGGTTTTAGGAGCTAATGATGGTTTGCGAGGACTAAAGCTAGAGGAGAGCGAAAAAAATCTGAGAGCTGCAGTCCTTGAGGCACAAAAAAATAATATTAAAATTATTTTGGGCGGTCTGTACATGCCTCCTAACTATGGACAAGAGTACACCCAAAAGTTTTCACTTATGTACCAGCGTCTTTCAAAAGACCTCAAGGTTCCTCTCGTGCCCTTCATTTTGGAAAAGGTCGCTGGAGATCCTAAATACAATTTAGCTGATGGAATCCATCCAAACGAAGAAGGCCATAAAATTATCGCAGCAACTATCTTTAAAGCAATAAAAGGTGAACTATGAGTTTGATCCTAGAAAATATCACAAAGTCTTTTTCTCAAGGTGAGCACAAAGTAGAAGTACTCAAAGGTGTAAGTGCCCAGGTTCAAACAGGTGAAACAGTTGCTATTCTCGGAAAATCTGGAAGCGGCAAGTCCACCTTGCTCTCTGTTTTGGCGGGGCTAACTCCTTCAGATTCAGGAAAGTATTTTCTTGAAGGCTCGGCCTTACAGGGATTAAGCGAAAGCGAATGGAGTGATTTTAGAGGAAAGAATATTGCTGTGGTTTTTCAGCAGTATCACTTAATCACTCACTTAACGGCTCTTGAAAATGTCATGTTACCTTTAGAGATTCAGGGAAAAGCTGAAGGGGCAGAGGTTAAGGCGCAAAAGATTCTTGAGGATCTTGGTTTGGGTCATCGTCTGCATCACTTTCCAAAACAACTGAGCGGGGGAGAGAGCCAGAGAGTGGCCATTGCACGCGCACTTATTACAGAACCAAAACTTCTTTTGGCCGACGAGCCCAGCGGAAACTTAGATAGCCAGACGGGTGATTCTGTCATGAAGTTGTTTTTTGATGTGGTCAAAAAAAATAAAATCACTACGTTGTTAGTTACTCATAATGATGATTTGGCTAAAAACTGTGATCGTATTCTTCGTTTGGTCGAAGGTAGATTCTCTGAGGTATAAATATGCTATTTAAATTTGCCCTTCGAGATCTCGTCCGGCACTGGAAGTTTACAGTTTTTTTTGTGCTAAACCTCTCCATAGGTTTAGCAGGTTTTATAACCCTTGAAACCTTCAAGGGGGCATTACAGGGGTACTTGGAATCTAATTCCAAACAAATCTTGGGAGCTGATCTTTCTGTTTCAGCTAGAAGAGAATTCAAGCCAGAAGAAACAGCAGTTTTAAACGCTATTCCAGCACAGGGCAACGCCATTGTTTATGACTTCTTTGCAATGGCTTCGAGCCAAAAACAATCACGATTAGTTTTAGTAAAGGCCATCGATGCCAATTACCCTCTTTATGGTGAATTTACTAATTCTGAGAACAAGAAAATCCTAGCGAAGGATTTTGCAAATAAAAATGAAATTTGGATTTATCCGGAAGTTAAAGAGTATTTTCAGATCAATATTGGTGAACCATTAAAACTGGGGAATCTTGAATTTACTGTTAAAGAAATTATTGGCAAAGACTCGACTTTAACCTTTAGATCAGCCTCACTAGCTCCTCGTGTTTATATCCCTGCAGACCGCTTGGGAGAAACGGGACTTATTCAGTTCGGAAGCACTTTCACAAAAAGTTATTTCTTTAGTTTTAAAGATGAAAAAGACACGGAAAAAATAAAAGAAGAAATCTTTAGCCGTATCAAGGACCCTGCAGTACGGGTAGACACACCTAAGACAGCCAGCGAGGATTCAGGACGTCAACTAAACTACTTGAGTGATTACTTGGGATTAGTCACCTTAGTCGCTTTATTTCTATCGGCTATTGGGGCCTCGTATTTATTTAGGTTGTTTTTGCAGCAAAAGATTAAGGACATCGCGATATTTAGAAGTTTGGGCTTAAAGGCCAATCAAGCTGTGAATATTTTCTTAATAGAAACCTTTGTCTTGGGTTTGGGTGCAGTTGTTTTTGCAAGTCTATTTTCGGTTGTGATCTTTCCACTTTTGACTTCAACACTGAAACAATTTTTGCCTTTTCCAATCCAGTTAATTTTTACGGCTGAGATTTTTATTACTAGCTTCTTGATTGCTACATTGGGGAGTTTGAGTATCAGCTTGCCCTTTATCAGCCGTCTCAAAGAAATTTCTGTATCTCAGTTGTTTAGTGAGGACCACTTTCAGTCTGAGATCCGAGCTCCTAAGTTTTTATCTGTAGTCCCGGCCTTTGTTCTTTTTATAGTTCTTTCAATTTATCAAGCGAACTCTATCAAGGTAGGACTGGGTTTTACTTTAGGTTTAGGGTTAGGAATCTTATTTTTGGCGATGGTTGGTTTAGCCTTTTTTTATGGCTTCTCAAAGCTGCCACTGAAGCGTTGGTATCGTAAATATTCATTAATTTCTTTACAGCGAAGAAAAGTGGCTTCCCTTGCTTTATTTGTGAGTTTGGCCTTGGGATCTTTGTTGATCAATATTTTGCCACAAATTAAAACAACTCTTCAACAATCCTTACAGGCCGAAGAACGTTCTAAGCTGCCATCACTTTTTATGTTTGATATTCAGGATGAGCAGTACGAACCCCTCAAAACTTATTTTAATGAAAAAAATCTCAATGTACTAAACTTTTCACCCATGGTGCGAGGTCGGATATTAAAAATTAATGGCAATGACTATGAGAGAGTCTTGAGCACACAGGAGTTTAAAACCCGCGAAGAGGAGCAAGAAGTACGCTTTAGAAATCGTGGGGTTAATATCACTTACCGTTCTGGCATTGGAAATGGTGAGACCTTGGTTGAAGGCAGAGATTTTAATCAAGACGTGAACCCAGACTTAGCTCAAATCACTGTCGAAAAGCGCTATGCGGGTCGATTGGGGCTTAATGTGGGAGACACCTTGGTCTTTGATGTTCAAGGGTTAGAAATTTCGGCAAAGATAGTTGGATTGAGGGACGTTAAGTGGGCCAGCTTTCAGCCAAACTTTTTTATTGTGATGCAACCCGGGTTTTTAGAAGAGGCTCCTAAAACATTTATTGCGGCTCTTCCGTATTTACAAAAAGACCTCAAGATGAACTTACAGAAAGACTTAGCTCAGCAATTTTCGAATATCTCAATCATTGATGTCGAAAGATTAGTAGAGGATGTTCTCAAGCTGGCAGAACAGATGAGTCTTTCATTGGAACTTATGGCTTGGTTGTCTCTCTTTGCGGGATATGTTGTTTTGTTTTCAGTGGTGAGAACTCAAGTGTCCTCTCGACGTTGGGAGCTCAATATGCTCAAAATACTAGGTGCCAAGCCCTATCAGCTGAAAAGCTACCTATTATTAGAAATTTTAGTGGTGGCTTTTGCTGCGGGACTCTTAGGCGCAGGTTTTAGTTTTGTGGCAAGCAGCATTTTGAGTTACTATCTATTTGAGTCCAAACTTGTGGTAAATCTATGGTGGCCGACGTTGAGCTTAACAGGAATCTGTCTCATGAGTCTTGTCATTGGTTATCTGGCCTCAATAGGTGTTATCAAAGAAAAGCCTCAAAAAATTCTTCTGGGAGATTAAGCTCAATTTTGAGCTAATAGAAAAAATGATAGTACCTCTAAAGGTAGCAGTCGAAAAATTAAAAAGTGGTGAAGTGGTAGCAATTCCCACTGAAACAGTTTATGGCTTAGCGGCACCTATAAATAATTTAGATGCCATAAAAAAGATTTTTTCTACAAAAGAAAGACCCTTCTTTGATCCGCTTATAGTGCATGTCTCTGATATTACCCAAGCCAAGAGCTTGGTTAAAAATTGGCTTCCGCAGTGTCAAGTGTTGGCCGAAGCTTTTTGGCCTGGGCCTCTCACTTTAGTCATTAGTAAAAGCACGGCAGTGAGTGATCTCATAACTTCAGGTTTAGAGGGGGTGGGGCTGCGTATGCCAAACCACCCGATTGCTCTGCAAATTATCAATGAGGTGGGAGTTCCTTTAGCTGCCCCTAGTGCTAATAAATTTGGTAAAACATCGCCAACCATGGCAATTCATGTAGAAAATGAATTTAAGAATGAAGCTGTTGCCGTCGTGGACGGAGGCCCTTGCCAAGTAGGAATTGAGTCGACAGTGCTCTTGGTGCAGCAAGAAAACGGTGAGGTTAAATTTGCCGTATTAAGAAAAGGGGCTATTACCGCAGAACAAATTTCAGCGGCTCTTGCTCAACAAGGTCTTCCGGCACTTTTTTTTGAGACTACAGATAAGAAAGTATCCCCAGGTCATATGAAACATCATTACATGCCTGCGGTTCCCTTTGTAATTTCTAAATCAGAGGATAAGGTTTTGGATCTCCATAGAATTGGACAAGAAGTCTTTTCTGAGCTTTCTCGAATGCCAGATGAAATTGAGGGCATTAAGATCGTAAAACCAGAACAGTCCTTCAATGCGCCACAAGAGTTAAAGTTAAGTTTAGATCCCGCATTAGCAGCGCGCTCTTTCTACGCTCAGCTAAGAGAAATTGCTCAAGGTGACACGGACTTGATTGTCTTCAACTATCATGAGAGTCTTCATTCCCAACCAGCTTGGGAAGCATTGATGGAGCGTATGTTTAAGGCAGCTAGTTTGGTCTTAGAAAATTAACGAAGAGGTTTTGTGTTGGATTTTATGTCTATTATCAGGGCAATATCTCGTTTGTTACTTTTTGTGGTGCTCGTTATTGTTTTTTTGCTTGTGGGTGCGGTGATTATTTTGATTTCCCCAGATTCAGATGTGAAGCTGAAAAGATTTTCAAATAGCGTTAACTTTTTCTGTAAATTAATTGTTAAAACATTTGGCATTCGTCTATCTGTAAAAAATAAACCAGATGATAATAGCATTTTCTTGATGGTTAGTAATCATATGGGTTTTATAGATATTCTTGCAAATGGCTCTACTTTTCCAATGCTATTTGTTACTTCAAGAGAGATGCGTGAAACTCCCGTTTTAGGGCTCATTACAGAAATGGGGGGCTGTATTTATGTTGAGAGACGAAGTCGGAGCAAAATTCTCGACGAGCTCTATATGATTGCAGAAGTAATGAAAAAAGGTTTTCGGGTTGTACTTTATCCCGAGGCAACTTCTACGAATGGTGAACAGGTTCTGCCGTTCAAAAAGACTCTCATAATGGCAGCGGCCTATGCTGGAGTTCCCATCCAACCGGTGGTGGTGAATTTTCTGAAAATCAATGAAGAGGAGTTCACTTTAAAGTGGCGAGATCATGTTTGCTGGTATGGAGATATTCCTTTTATTGTAGCCATTTGGCGCGCTTTTTCTTTAAAAAATATTGATGTTGAAATTGAGTTTTTACCATCTTTTCAGCCCCAGCCGGAGGATGACCGAGGGGTAATAGCTGATAAGGCCCATGCCTTAATTACTGAAAGATTTATCCCTGTAAAGCAATAGAACTAAGAACCAAGTGACTAAAACTTGGACAGACTGGAAAATTCTTCTTTTACAAAGTCCTCATGTGGGAAATGCCTAGGCCATGAATTATAATCAGGCCGCGGAGGAACCATGAGCAAAAGAAATGATAATTTACGATTCAGCCTTTTTGTTTTTACGTTCTTTGTCCAAATGACCCAAGCTCAAGCATTTGTAAATCCAGAAGTGTTCGACAAAGTGGTATCTGCCGGAGTTCCACATCGTGCTTTGAGTGAACTTTTAGGTTTTATCGAAGAAAAAATGGGGCAAACTTTTGAGCAGCAAGTTTATGTTTGCTCCGATCGCCCTGAAAATTCCGTACGTCCTTGTGAAGAAAGTAAGCGCACTCCGGCCCTAAAAGACGTAACTATGGGAGTGCCTCAGCAAGTAGTTATTATTGATTTTAAAAAGCCATCTTCAGAGAGACGTTTTTTCTTGATTGATCTAAGATCAGGTGAAGTTAAAAAGTACTATACCTCTCACGGCATCGGCAGTGGAAACTCCTACGTAGCAACTACTTTTTCTAATATTAAAGATTCTAAACAAACATCTCTTGGGATTTATCTTACAGGTGAAATCTATTATGGTGGCTATGGCCAAACTTTACGCATGTATGGTTTAGAGAAATCAAATGATCAGGCCTACAATCGTGACATTGTTCTTCACGGAGCTTGGTATGTAGGAGAAGACTTTATGAAGTCAATCAATCCTAAAACCAAACAGCCATTTGATCGCATTGGTGTTAGTTGGGGTTGCCCTGCGGTTTCTAAATATGTGGCTTCTCAGGTGATTCCTCAGCTTGCCCACGGCTCCTTAATCTATCACTTCCACGAAGATTTGATAGATCAAGCGCGAGAGACGGGAAAGACAGTTAAGTTAGTCAAAAACTAAATGTCTTCCTTATGAATCAAAACCAACTGTTTTAACTTTGAATAAAGGTCACTGCGAACTGCGGGTGTTCCTTGTCGCAAAAACTTGTAGTGACCACTGACATGGACCTCTGGCAAATCCAAATGTTCAAAAATAAAGCGATCGATAACATTCTGGATTTGTTCAAGAGTGAGCCCACGCTTTTTTTGTGTGATAATTTCATCTACAATCTCAATCAAGGCATTGCCGGTTATGCGCTGGCTATTGTTGAGCTTGCAGGCTCTCTTTTTAATACCATTTAGGACCAAACTTCGATTTTGTTTTGTCGATACGGCATTGACAATCTTCTCATAGATAACAAAAAGTTTCTTGATGCTGAGTAAGTGCTTTTTGCCTGGTTTTAAATCCTTCTTTTTAGCAAAACTTGATAGTATCTTTTGAAAGAACTCTTTTTCGTTGTTTTGACCAGCGTAGAAATCAGGCAAAAGACTTAATGCGACTCGCATATTAAAAAGAGCAGGGTGGTTGACTCCATCTGCAACTTTAATCGTGTTACCACTAATTTTAGCTCGCTCAAAGTAAGAATAGATTTTTTGAAACTCGTCAGCAAGTTGAGCATTTTTAGAGAGAACAGCCCTCTGGGCAGAAGAAAGTCCTGCGCGGTACAAAAATCGATCATTTCTTTTTTCTGCAAAAGTTTGATTGAATTTTAAGACTTCAGGATGATTGGCAAATTCACGCAAATTCTTTTTGGTGCCTGTTTTTAAGTAGTCTACAAGCTGGGCAAAGACCTGAACAATGAGGCGTGCTTTTAGCCTTTGTTCATTTAAATTGGTCGAAAATCTTTCAACATCATCGTACCGGTATTTATCATGGCGAATGCCAAATTGTCGTACCGAACCATAATCAATAATTCCAGCATCAGCTAGAACATTGTCTCCATCCCAATCTAGCCAAGCAAAGATATAATCAATATCTAAGAGCGCAGCAAAGTGAGCGAATGAATAAGAAACATTTCTTAAGAGCTCATCATATCGATTGGCATTTTTGCTTTTAATGTTCCATTTTTTGTTTTCAACCTGTCGCTCAATTAAAAAATCAGTTGCAGATTTGAGTTGAGCGTATTTCTCTTGTTTTAAATATAAAAATAAATGAGCAGGGCGAATCAAATTCTGAGCGGCTCTCACGCCGATGCCATAGCCCTTGCCTAAATCAATAACACAGAGTACTCGTTCAGTAGGAATGCCTTGCAAATGCATGACTTCTGCTAAAATGGCAGCACCTAAAAGTTCGTCAATTTCTGCTAAGCCGCAGCCATAACCAAATTCAGTACCACCTGTTTTGAGGGGTTTCTGAGCTTGCACCGCCCCCGGAGAGAGTCGAGTCACTCCCGTTCCTCGACTGGAAATATCCCAAGTTGTACCTCGATTTTGGATCGTACCATTCCAGATGCCGCGGCCGTCACCAGAGCTTAATCCTTTTTTGTCAGGATGTTGCAGCTGAAGATAGCGAGTGGCCATGTACTTGTTTGGTTTGATAGTGTGAAGTGGAATTTTTCGTTTATTGATCTCGTCGTATTCATTAATGATTTGAATACAGAAAGTCTCTAATATTTTTTCTGTCAGATCTTCATTTAACTGATGAGGGTGATCTGCACTTAGCAAACCCATTTCTTTTGCGAGCACAAAGTTGAAATAGGCAACCTTACCACCAGATATTTCACGCACGCGGTACTCTATAAAACCTTCCGGCACAGCCTCTTTCCAGGGATGTGTTCCATCAAGTTTCTCAAAATCGGAGTAAAGATTTTCTCTAAAAGCTAATTTGCGTAAATTATGGTGTTTTGCTGTCATGTGTTTATTATCGGCCTATTGGGCTTGTACTTTATTGAGACAACATAAATCTGGTCAAAAGTGAGAGACTTCTTTACAGGACCAGCAAGTGAAGTCATGGCAAAAGTCCAGTTTGAAGTGGGAGAAATTTGATTTATCAAATTTCTGTTAAGTTTGAGTTGTGAATCTCGATAACTTATAAAAGCTATTTATGGAGCATATGATGTTTTCTAAAATCACCAGTCTCATTTGTTTTCCGATTTCTTTTTTAGGAATTTCTTTTGGGCATGCTTCTTCTCAAACTAATAAAATTATAAAACCCGAATACATTCGTTCGAATGCTTGCGAAGTAGCTCATGCTATGGATCGCAACTCAATGGTTAAACTAGAAATGCCATTTAATAGCTTTTTAAAAGGAAGCACTCTTGTTGCCAAAGAAGTGCATCATCAAATTTTTGATATGGATGGAAGGGTTACTGCCTATTCGGCTCAAAACTTTGTAAAAGGTGCCAAGTCCAAGGTTCAAGTGGTTTGTGGCTCCATACCTAAAAATATGGAACAGCGTTTTGTTATTACCGCACCCACTTTAATTGATGAGACTCAGCACAAGAAGTTTGGAAGCAGTCTTTGGAGCTTTCAGCTGATTCCTCTAGGCGGAGGAATTTCGGCAGTTCATAACAAAAGTCCAAAAACTTTGGAGAATACTACTGATATTGCCAAAATTTCAGGAGCTGATTTAGAAGTATATCAAATCTCACATCATGAAATAGAAATTCGCTACGTTAAAAAAATTGGCGACTTCACGCAGACTTTATCAATGGTCTACGACATTGTTAATTAAAGATCACTGGGGCAAAGCCGCCATGTGGAGTTTTTAAATTTGTCACTTGACCTTGATAAATACGAGCAACAATAGATTGAATTTCATCTTGATAAGTATAGCAGCGTAAATCAAATTTAAACTCTTGTGGGCCTGACGCTGTTTCAAAAGTAACAGTGGGAGCATTGATATATTCTTGTGCTAAAGTTTCTTGATCAATGAGGCTCTCAAACGCTTTGCGGCTCATGGATGCACCTTTGTAAGATTGTTTAGAACCAAAAGCACGCATAGGTTTAAAGAAAAGATTCTTTCTTGCAACCCATAACTCATCTTTTGTTGCTGAGCTCAGAGGCACAGTCTGTGGCAAGGCGCTGCGAATATGGTTGATATCTTCGTCTGGAATATCACAAGATTCTAAGTATTGATCTTTGCCCCACTCAATCATTCTTTCTTTGTCAGCAAGTAACAAATATTCATAGGGATGAGGAGAAACGCAAGTCGCCCCAGAAAAAGAGAGCTCTTTAAGAGTAGCAGTCTGAGAGTTTTGAAAATAAAAATCAGTGTTACGATTATAAATAAAATCCACTGGCTTTGTTTTTTGTATCTGAGCCGTATCCACGATTTCGGCCTGCCAACCAAAACTTTTAAAGAGCTCTTTGTATGCTAAAAATTCTAAATAAAGACGTTGCTGCTCTGGAACTTCATCTGTAATTAACAGATTTTTGAGTTGTCTATCCGAGGAGCCAGAGCTCAAACGAAATTCAGCTTCAAACATATCTTTGAAGTTAAGTCTTTGAAATGGACTCCAAGATTGTTGCTGTTTTAGAGCTTGGTACATTTCTATTCCAAGAAGGTGAAAGGCTGCATTGGTATTGATTTCGATAAGTTTTGGTTTATTTTCAGCATTTAAGTGAAAATCGAAACTCATCATGACTGAGAAGTGTCCACAGTCTTTGATTTGTAACTGCTCTTGGCGAGCGCGCATTTTATCTTGATATGCCTTTGAGGTTCTAAGTGAATGAAATGATTTAACAGTTTTTTTTAAGCTGGTCAGGACCTCGATAGGTAAAACAATAGAGAAATCCGAAATCATGTTTTCAGCAACCAAGCTTTCGATCATCTCGGGGGATATCTCTGGGTATTGGAGCTTTAGATGTTCAATAAATTTTGTTCTATTTGACATGATATTCTTCCATTGGCGTGGACGGACACTCTAATTTCTGATACCTATTGATGCCAATTTCAGCAGTTAAACACAAGGAGAAACTGTGAAAATAGTATCTTGGAATGTGAATGGAATAAGAGCTTGTTATAAAAAGGGCTTATTGGATTTTATTGAAAATGAAGCGCCAGACATCTTTTGCATTCAAGAAACAAAAGCTCATATCGAACAAGTGGAAGATGAAGTCAAAGACCTTGGGTACAAGAATTACTATTGGAGTTCTGCTAAGCGCAAAGGATACTCAGGTGTCGCGTCCTTTATGGATAAAGCTCCTAAATCCATAAAAAAAGGAATAGGCATAGAGGCCTATGATTCTGAGGGTAGAATTGTTTGGACAGAGCATGAAGGTTTTGACTTGTATAATATTTATTTCCCCAACGGGGGCTCAGGTGAGGAACGTCATCTCTTCAAGCAACAATTCCTAAAAGATTTATCTGCACATTTGAAAGCTGAGTTAAAATCAGGAAAAGAGATTGTAGTTGTGGGTGACTACAATGTGGCTCACAAGGAAATTGATGTTTACGACCCCGTAAGGCTTGCAAAAGAAAGTGGCTTTTTGCCTGAAGAGCGGCAGTGGTTTGATACTTTTTTAGAGCTAGGTTTTGTTGATACATTTCGTTTGTTTGAACCCCAGGCAAAAGAGCAATTTACGTGGTGGTCCTATCGAGAATTTGCCAGAGTCGCAAATCGAGGTTGGAGAATTGATTATATTTGTGTAAGTGCAGGCCTTAAAGATAAGGTCAAAGCTGCTGGGATCTTGCAAGAAGTTGAGGGTTCCGATCATTGCCCTGTTATGATCAAATTGGAGATCTAATGTTTTTTATTTTGTGGTTTGCCCTAGAGGTTTTTGTTTTTTTTAAATTTGTTGGAGCTTATGGATTTGGCTCGGTATTTCTAAGCTATTTATTTCCCACTTTGATCGGTATTTTGCTGACCATGGGGGCGGGCCGTATTGCAATCATGAATCTACAAGGTCTGTTATCAAAAGGCCAAATGCCTCAAGCGGCTCTGCTACATTCTGCTGCGGTCTTTTTAGGTGGTGTCTTATTAATTCCTCCAACTTTTACTCTGCGTGTTGTTGGAGTTATTCTTTTAGTGCCGGGCTTAAGACACCTTGCAATTTGGTATTTTAAGTATTGGCTGGCTAAAAAAATGGCTAAAGGTGGCGCGAATTTCTTTCAATTCGGCAAAGCCGGAAACTTTCAGTTCTACAGCTTTGGCTCAGCCACTAAAGGTTGGGAGTCAGCTGGCCCAACGCGAGATGTGACCCCTGCTTCGCAAGATATTTTAGATGTGAAACCAGTTTCGATCACTCACGAATCGAAGCTTGAGTCTTCCGAGCCGTCTGAGCGTAAAGATTATTAAAATAGGCTCTGAACATAAACTGCCCTAGCTGTGCTGATTTGACTGTCCAATACTCTTTATTGACCGTGAGTGCAGCAACCGCAACTTTGTGTTCATCATCCATAGCATATCCGACAAACCAATCTGTGCGGCCTTTGGGGTTGGTGCCTGTGAGGTGTCCAGTTTTGCCACCCATTTCGACTTCAGAGAATTTGCGATCATTAACTAATGAGCGAAAGCTGCGGCGAGAAGTTCCAGCAAGAACAGTTTGCTCCATAAGCATTCGCACTTTTTCTGCAGATTCTTTAGTCATGGTTGTTCCTTGCGCGATGGTACTTCCTTGATAAATGCTTTCGCCTTCTTCATTAAAGACTTCATCGACTAAATAAGGGACAACCATATTTCCGTCATTTGCAATACTGGCAGCGATCATTGCGCCCTGAACTGGTGACATGCGATTGACACGATTATATCCAGAGGCCACTTCTGCTAATTCAAATCCCTTATCATCAGGAACAGTTGCAACTCCCATTTCAACTGGAAAATCGGTAGGGATCTGAGTATTGAACATAAAACGTTGAGCATATTCGGTTAGATCTCGTGGCTCGAGATTCTCGATGGAGAGCCTACCAAACGCAGTGTTGATGGATCTCGCAAAAGCATCCTTGAGTGTTATCTCATTAGTCCAACGAGTGACCTTGTCTGATAAGACATTTTTGCGATAGAGAGTGTAAGCGCCACCATTGTACTGGATTTTGTGATAAGGACTGACACCAGCTTTGTCCACGGCTGCAGTTGCTGTGACGACCTTAAAAACAGAAGCTGCTGGAAAAGAAGCAATGAGATTCCAATTCTTTGCTTCGGGATCATCTTTTTGGAAGGAATGCATGGCTAAGATGCGGCCCGTTTGAGCTTCCATTAATACGATGGCGGCATAATCAGGTTTATATGTGTTAAGAAGCTTTTCGGCTTCAGCTTGCATTGCCTCGTTAAGCGTGTAGCGGATTTCTGCATCAATTCTCTTGGAGCCCAATAATAAATTTGTATGAGTTGGAAAGTGATTGTTGCGAATGGCCTCGCCTAAATTGGAGGCAATGGCATTGCGCATGTCGAGAGCTGACTGCATCTTTTCGAGCTTTAGCTCTTCTTGAGTTTTTGGAGACTCCTTAAAAACCAAAAAGAGGCCGGCAATAGCAGATAAAATAACTAATAATTTTAATATCTTAGGTCTTTTGGTGTTGCGCATATATTATTATGGTAAGCGACGAATGCAAATACTTGCAATAACTGAAGTTTAAATATCTTTATTTTTCGCACGTGATGCGTTAAAGACTGGGCCATGAAAACAAAAGAAAAAATACTCCTGACTTCTGTGGACCTTTTCAATCGCAGCGGTGTGAATGCCATAACTACCAACCACATTGCAAAAGCCATGAGTATTAGTCCTGGAAATCTTTATTTTCACTATGACAATAAAGAAGAAATTCTCGTGGAATTATTTAAGAGAATGGCCAAAGAAACTTATGCTATTTGGTCTCCTAAAAAAGTTAAGACAACAAATCCTCTAAAGTTTATTGATGAAAATTTTGAGGTTTATTGGAAATACCGCTTTTTCCATCGTGAAATGTACGCTTTGCGCAGAAAAGATCCTAAGTTAGCAAAGATGTGGAGAGATCATATTCAGAAGATGATGAAGTTGATGATCGTTCTTTATCGTCGATGGGTTAAAGACCTACACATGCAAAAAATTAATGATGTCGATGAAATGCGCTACATCTCTGAGAGCTTGTTGGCAATGGCGACAACATTTCTACAATTTTTTGAGTCTGCTGAGAAACAGCCGGGCAAAAAAAGTATTGAGAGAGGTAAGCGCCACGTGGCTCGCTTGCTTTTGCCTTATACTATTGGCGCAGCTCGAGCTGACTTCGAGAATTATTTGAAGAACCCTCAAAACTAGTTCTCATTCCACAATTCGAATATCTTAATTTGAGAAATCCTAATTTTTTTATGGATGCCTTTATCCTTTATTCTTAAAATGTTCTCCTGAACTAATTGATGGCGTTGAGAGCAAAAACTCTAAAGTGGATTTTAAGATGCTGTTTTTCTATCATCTAAAGGCACTTTAGACGCGGTGCGAACTAATTTTTAATGGTCTCTATTATTTGAAATTTCAAGCACTTACAATCTTGACAGTATTTGTAAGATTTTTTTGTTGCAAAAATTTCAAGGCTAGAACTTAATAAGTCAGTTCCAATTTGGCACTCAAGCCGGACGGATATATGAGGGGGAGATATGGTCATCTCTGAAGAGTTGGTAACAGAATGCCGACACAAGCTTTTACAGGTAAAAGCTGAGATCCTAAATAGAGTCAAGGAAGCGCGCTCGACACTGGATAACGATGATAAAGGTGGCGACGAGGCAGACCAAACCGTGAGAGTTCTTGCAGAAGCTGAATTCTTAAACATGCACGAAAGACTTCGCAGTCAGCTCATGGAGATCGAAAGTGCCTTAGCAAGAATTGAAAATGGCAGTTTCGGTTTGTGCGAAGAAACGGAAGAGGCCATCGAGCCAGAGCGTCTTAAAGCAATTCCTTGGACGCGCTTGAGTATCGAAGGTGCTGAGATCCGCGAATCCATGAACAAACGATTTGCACGCTAATTAAAAAAATAAAAAAAGGGAGACATCAGTCTCCCTTTTGTTTTTTTCACGGTTGAATTTAGCGATTGTTGGTTACTGAGAGCCAACCACATAGCTTGTAGAGCATACGGGCGCCAACATTTCCATCCCATTCAGCATCTTCGGGCGACAAGCCACCAGTTGAGACTTCATTTAAATCGAAGCCTACAATTTGACGACCACTATCGGCTAGCTGATTGAGCAAGAAAAATACTTGGTCTGCACTGAGTCCGCCCGGAACTGGCGTTCCTGTGTGAGGGCAAAATGCCGGATCCAAACCATCAATATCAAAAGAGACATAAACTTTTTGCGGTAATTCGCGAAGAATATCTTTGACGACGGCAGCCCAACTTTCACCTTTCATAAGGCGCTGTTTAAGGCCAAGGTCATAAAATGTTGTGATATGCTCATGATTTTTACTAAACTCAAACTCTTCCTCACAAAAGTCACGAATTCCAACTTGCACGAGTTTCATTGGCGGGAGTTTTTCATTCATCACATTATACATAATAGAGGCATGGGACTGTTCAAAACCCTGGTAAGCTTTGCGGAGGTCGGCATGAGCATCAATATGAAGAACTCCAACTTGGCCTTTATGGTGTTCGACCACAGCACGAATAGCACCGAGAGGAGTGGAGTGGTCTCCCCCAATAAGTCCTAACAATTTGCCACTATCAATAATTTCTTTAGAGCGGCTATAAACCCATTCCGTCATTTGCCGGCAGGAATGGTTTACTTCTTCAGTGATAGACTTCATAGTTGCAGTGTCATCGCTGAGGTTGGTTTTAAGTTCGATGAGCTTTTGGGCTTTTTGTTTTAAATGATCGTTGAGCTCTTTGAGTTCGCGAGGGATTTCTCGCATAAAAATGCCTTTTTCATAGAACTTGCCAGTTTCAAAATCAAAAAGGTCGATTTGTTCACTCGCATTGCGAATAATTTCTGGGCCCATAGAGGCTCCTGCACCGTAAGAAGTGGTTACTTCCCAGGGAACTGGCAAGAGGACGATCTGTGATTCAGACTCTTGGAGTGGAATCCCAAAAATTCCAAACTCTGCTGAGATCGTAGTTGTTGGGTCAAACTTACTCATTACATTCTCCTCGTTGGCAAAAGGCTTGGTATAAAGAACTTTCTCTAGAAAGTGCAGGTGCAAAATTAAATTAAACCACGCGTCAGGACATCAATAGCTTGATTATTTTAGTGGCTTATTCAATTTTAACAGCACTTTTGGGATAGAGCAAAAATCCCACAAAACTCCGTGGAGGAAATGGCTAATGAAGACAGTTAAAACTCTCGTCTTGATTGCGTTGTCAGTGGTTGCATCTACTGCATCAGCAGCAAAACCAAATACAAATGCACCTAAGGGTGGAAATTTTGTAATCAACTTGGGTGGGGAGCCGCCAACAGTTCACCCCATTACATCAACAGATGTGTATGCTACTGGTGTTCAGTCTTACGTCTGTGAAGGTTTGTTATCACGTGATCAACAAACTTATGCGTGGAAACCGCGTTTAGCTGAAAAATGGGAAGTTTCTAAAGACAATAAAGTCTTCACTTTCTTCTTACGTAAAGATGCAGTTTTTCATGATGGCAAGCCAGTAACAGCAGAAGACGTGAAGTTTTCTTTTGATGCTATTTTTGATAAGAACTACCAAGCGGCTCACTTACAGCCTTACTACGAAGGGCTTTCAAAGGTTGAGATCGTTGATTCTCACACAGTGAAAATTCACGCTAAAGATTCTTACTTCAAGAACTTTGATTCAGCTGCGGGACTTACAGTCATTCCAAAGCACGTTTATTCAAATGTTGAAAAGTCTAAGAAAATGAATCGCGAACTAGTTTGTTCTGGTCCTTATGTTCTTTCTAAGTTCGATCGTGGACAAATGATCCAGCTTAAAAAGTTTGATAAGTGGTGGGGCAACACATCTCCTGATTACGCAGGTGCATTCAACTTTGCGATGATCACGATGCGTTTCTTTAAAGATGAGAACGTAATCCTTGAGAGAGCTAAAAAAGGCGACTTGGATTATATCGACTTGCGTATTGAGTCTTACATGAAGAAAACTTCTGGCCACCCATGGGGCAAAACCTTGATGAAACATCAGGTTGAGAACAGCGCTCCTAAGGGATACGGCTTTGTAGGTTGGAATTTCCGCCGTGACTTGTTCCAAGATAAGAACGTTCGTATAGCTCTAGCTCACTTAATGAACCGTGAGGAAATGAATAAAAAATTCCGCTATGGCATGTCTGAACTAGCTAATGGCGCAGTTTACATTAAGTCAGAGTACTCTCCTAATAACAAGGCTCTCAACTTTGATCCGAAAAAAGCTCAGGAACTTTTAACTAAGTCTGGCTGGCAAGATGGTGATAAAGACGGTGTTCTTGAAAAAGTTATCAATGGTAAAAAGACTGCATTCAAGTTTACTTTGATCCATGCTAATAAGGACAACGAAAAGTACTGGACATTGTATCGTGAAGACCTCAAGCGTGCAGGTATCGATATGGAAATCAAGTTCTTGGAGTGGAACTCATTCTTGAAGCTTCTTGATGAAGGAAATTTCGATGCTGTATCTCTTGGCTGGGGCGGCGGTTCTGTTGATCCAGATCCTAAGCAGATCTGGCACTCATCAAGTGCTGTGGCTGGTGGTTCTAACTTTATTGGTTACAAGAACCCAGCAGTAGACAAGTTGATCGACCAAGCTCGTCTTGAGCCTAATCGTGAAAAGCGCGTAAAGCTTTTGCAACAAGTCTACAAAGCTATCGCTGACGATGCGCCTTACGCATTCATGTTCAATGATAAGTACTATTTCTATGCCACGGCTTCTAAGATCGGAATGCCTGCAGAAACTTTCAAGTTTGATGTAGGTTCTGATTTCTGGTGGTTAAAGCCGTAATTTTTTAGGAGTTAGACTTGCTTACCTATCTTATTCGTCGCGTACTTTTGCTGATCCCGACATTTATCGGGATCACGCTTATGACCTTCATTCTTATTAATTTGGCTCCAGGTTCTCCTGTGGAGCAAAAGATTCAAGCTATTCGCTTTGGCTCTCAAATGGGCGCAGGCGGTGGCGGCGGTGGAGTCAATGGTCGCGGCGATACAGGCGTCAATGAAGAGGTTGTAGAGGCGCTTAAAAAGCAATACGGCTTTGATAAGCCTCTTCATGAGCGTTATTTTATTTGGCTCAAAAATATCACTCGTTTTGATTTCGGTACTTCTTTTACTTATGAAGAGCCAGTTATTGATGTCATTAAGAGCAAGTTACCAGTCTCTGCTACTTTTGGTATTACTTCGATCTTTCTTGTTTATTTAGTGTGTATTCCTTTGGGGATTAGTAAGGCAGTCCGTGCGGGAACCCCGTTTGATAAAATATCGGGTCTTCTTCTTTATTTTGCCTACTCTATCCCTCCATTGGTTTTGGGTATTTTCTTGATTGTGATGTTGGCAGGTAAAGCTAATCTCTTCCCAATTGGTGGTTTCCAGTCTGATGATTACGAAATGTATGGCACAGTTCAAAGATTTTTAGATCGTGCTCATCACATGGTTTTACCTCTAATTTGTTACATGATTGGAAGCTTCACTTCTCTCACCATGCTGATGAGAAACTCTTTATTGGATGTGATTAAATCTGATTTTGTGCGCACAGCTCGCGCTAAGGGTTTGTCAGAGAAGGTTGTTATTTATAAACACGCTCTCCGCAATGCTTTGATTCCAATTGCTACGGGCTTGGGCGGATTTTTTGGTGCCTTTCTTGCGGGTTCACTAATTATTGAAACCATGTTCAACCTCGATGGTATTGGGCTTCTTGGTTACCAGTCTGTATTGTCGAGAGATTATAACGTTATCATGGGCCTAACTTTTATCTCATCTCTCGTATTAATGTTTGGTCGTATCTTTTCTGATATTATCTACGTTTTGATTGATCCAAGGATAGATTTCAAATGAGCTTGATTGAAAATAGACTAATTACCAATGAATTGACTCTCAAGCGTTACCGTCGTTTTAAAAAAGATAAAACGGCAGTTGTTTCTGTTTGGATTTTGGCGGCGCTTTTCTTTTTTAGCTTCACGGCTGAGTTTTGGGCTAACTCAAAGCCTCACTTGATGAGCTATAACGGCAAAATCTATTCACCATTGTTTTTTGATTACCATCCCACTGAATTTGATCGCAATGATATCTTTGTGATGGATTATCGTTCGTTAGAATTTAAAGAAGGCGATTGGGCTGTGTGGCCAATCGTGCAGTGGGATCCATATGAGTCCAATACCACTGTTGATACCTATCCTTCTCCACCAACAAGTCACAACTGGTTTGGAACAGATGACCGTGGTCGTGACGTGTTTGCTCGTTTGCTCTACGGTTTGCGCTATACGTTGCTATTTGCCGTAGGTGCCTGGATTGTCACTTACCTTGTTGGTATTACTATCGGAGCTCTGATGGGCTATATCGGTGGTAAGTTCGACTTATTTGGGCAAAGACTTGTCGAGATTATCGAATCCACGCCAGTTCTGTTCGTACTAATCACTATTATTTCCATATTCACGCCGAACTTACCTTTGTTGGTGATTTTCTTTGCCGTGTTTAGTTGGACCGGAATTTCTGCTTACATGCGGGCGCAGTTCTTATCATTACGTAAGAGAGAGTATGTCGAAGCGGCCCGTGCTATTGGCTCTAGCAACAAGCGTATCGTGTTTAAGCATATTCTTCCTAATGGACTGACTCCCATCGTTACTTTTTCACCATTTGAAATTGCAGGTGGAGTTTCGACGTTATCATTTATCGATTACTTAGGTTTAGGCCTGAGACCTCCAACTCCTTCTTGGGGTGAGCTCTTGGCCCAAGCTCAGAAGTGGTTCACCATTGCTGAGTGGTTGGTGTGGGCACCATCTGGGGCCTTGCTTTTAACTCTGACCATTTTGATTAATATCGGTCTTGCAGTTCGTGATGCCTTCGATTCCAAAGCGTAAATAAAAAAGAGAGGTTTAAAACCTCTCTTTTTTTTTGCCTTTTTGATTTGATCTTATTCAGCTTCTTCTAAATAAGTGTAACCTGATAAGCCTTCTTCGTAATGTTTAATTAAAAGACGAGCTTCTTGTTTGGTGATTGTACCTTTTTGGATACTCTCTTCAGTTGCCTGTCTGACGGAGTCTACCATCTCAGAGCGACCATACTGAACATACGATAGAACTTCAGTCACTGTATCACCTGGCACATAGTGATCGATAGTGTAGCCAGCTTCGTTTAATGAGATGTGTACTGCATCTGTATCCCCAAATAGATTGTGTAAGTCCCCAAGGATCTCTTGATAAGCTCCAGTTAAAAATACACCTAGATAATACTGTTCATTTTCTTTGAATTCATGAATAGCAACTGTCTTCTTAGGAATACCAGTTTCAGTGTCGATAAACTTTTCAATCTTTCCGTCAGAGTCACAGGTCAAGTCAGCAAGAGTTGCTTGACGGTAAGGTTCCTCATTGAGGCGATGGATTGGCATCACCGGGAAAAGTTGACCAACGGCCCAAGAGTCTGGAACTGATTGGAATACCGAGAAATTACAGAAGTAAGTGTCACAAAGCGCCTCTGCCAGTGCTTGTACAATGTCTTCACAGTCTGGCGTTGCACGTGCAATTTTGATCATCTTCGTGGCAATCGCAAAGTACATTGATTCGCACCATGCACGCTGCTCAAGAGATAGAACTCCATAGGTAAAGAGGTTTAATGTCTCTTGTTTAGCTTGTACCAAGTCATTAAAACACTCGTTGATATTATCTTTGTTAACTTTTTCGTATGTGTACTGCATGTCTTGCATCACGCTGTGATCTTGTTTGGTTGCTGGGCGAGGTGGTTCTGAGCGGTGCAAGTCATTTAGACCCATAACATTAAATACAAGTACTGAGTGGTGAGCGACCAAAAAGCGCCCTGATTCAGTCACAATGTTAGGGTGAGGAATGTTAGCTTCATCACATAACGTTTGAAGCACAGAAACGATATCGTTGGCATATTCTTGTGCAGAATAATTAATAGAGCTGTCGCTAGAGCCCGAGCCGTCGTAGTCAATACCAAGTCCACCACCGACATCGATGTATTTTAAGCCGGCACCCATTTTGTAGAGTTCAGTATAAAAGCGAGCTGCTTCTTTCAGTGAAGACTTAATAGAAGAAATGGAAGGAACCTGAGATCCAATGTGGTAGTGAAGAAGCTCTAAGCAATCGAGCATGCCCTCTTTGCGGAGCAGTTCAACACCTTCAACAATTTCCATCGAAGTCAGACCAAACTTAGAACGAGCTCCAGAGGAGTCCACCCATTTACCGGCACCTTGTGTGTTGAGTTTAGCTCTAAAGCCAATCTTAGGTCGGCAGCTAAACTTTTTAGCAGCATGAATGATCATAGGCAGTTCGTCTTTGCGATCCACCACGATTATTGTGTTACGACCCAGTTTTTGGCTGAGAATTGCCGTTTCGATATACTCAGAATCTTTAAAGCCATTACAAATGATGAGAGCTTCGGGAGTGTTCATCAAGGCTAAGACCACAAGAAGTTCTGGCTTAGAGCCGCACTCAAGACCTAATGTGTGAGGGCGTCCATAGCGAACAAGCTCTTGCACGAGATGACGTTGTTGATTCACCTTAATGGGGTAAACGCCACGGTATTGGCCTTTATAATTGTGATCCGCAAACGCTTTTTGAAAACAAGTCGCAAGAAGTTCTACTCTTGATTTAATGATTTCAGTAAAGCGGATCATGATTGGAACACGTATGCCGCGATCAAGAAGGTCTTGAGTTAACTCGTGAAGATCAACACCGGGTCCCTTATCTCCGAGCGGGGTGACTGCCACATTGCCATTGTTATTGATTCTAAAATAGCCGTTCCCCCATGCGTTGATGCCGTAGATCTCCGCACTCTTTTCTGGACTCCAGTTTGTCATCTCGAGATTTCTCCACTTGTAAAAAAGGTCCTGATTTTTCAGGACCTTTTCGGTTATTTTGCGATCAAATTCAAGATCTTTCCGGGCCGGTAGATCACTTTTTCAGGCTCTTTGCCTCCGAGGGCATTTGCCACTGTCGGAAGCTCCTTTGCCAGAGCCACCGCAGCCTCTTCAGATGCGTCTACAGCGATCTGAATGGTGCCCTTCATTTTACCGTTTACCTGCACTCCCATTGTTACATGATCATCAATTATGAGCTTTGGATCAAATTGAGGCCAAGTAGCAAGAGAAACAAAGCCTGTGCCGCCCATTTTGTGCCAAAGCTCTTCGCTCATGTGAGGAGCAAAAGGAGACAAAAGCTGAATCAGAGGCATTAAAACTTTTTGTGAGTGACAGTTTTGTTTATAGAGTTCATTCACTAAAATCATCATTGCTGAGATGGCAGTGTTAAAACTCATGTTCTCAATATCTTCAGAAACTTTTTTGATAGTTTTATGGAGTAACTTCTCTAGTTCTGAATTGAGATCACTGGAGTCAGCCACAATTGTCCCATCGTCGCTCACGGCCAATCTCCACACGCGATCTAAGAAGCGCTTCACGCCATCAATTCCTGAAGCTGACCAAGGCTTGTCTTTGTCCAGAGGCCCCATAAAGCAAACAAACGTGCGAAGAGCATCAGCTCCATGCGTTTTGAGAATCTCATCAGCAGGGATAACATTGCCGCGAGATTTTGACATTTTTTCACCGTCTGGCCCGAGGACCATCCCTTGGTGAGCTAACTTTTTAAAAGGTTCTTCGTGAGTTACTAAGCCACAATCAAAAAGAACTTTTTGCCAGAAGCGTGCATAAAGGAGGTGACCAACAGTGTGCTCAGGTCCACCCACATAAAGATCAACCGGCATCCAATACTGTTGGCTCTCAAAAGAGAAAGGAGCAGCATCGTTGTGTGGGTCACAGTAACGCAAGAAGTACCAGCTCGAGCCAGCAGCTCCCGGCATTGTATCTGTTTCGCGAGCACCAACTTGACCGGCAGTTCCCATTTCGGCGTGGCCTTCGTAGCGAACCCACTCTTTATTACGAGCCAAAGGAGCCTCACCGGCATCAGAAGGTTCATATTCCGCAACTTCTGGCAGTAGAACTGGAAGCTCATTGACGGGAACTGTTTTAATACCAGCTTGTGGAAAGTGTACAACAGGGAAGGGCTCGCCCCAGTAACGTTGGCGGCTGAAGAGCCAGTCACGTAATTTGTATTGCACTTCTTTTTGTCCCACTCCAAGTTGCTCTAAGTGAGAAATCATTTTTGAAATAGCAGAAGATTTAGAAAGACCATCGAGGAATTGGGAATTAACTAGGATACCCTCTCCCTCAAAAGGTAGCTTGTCGCCACCCTCAAGCACGCGGCGGATAGGTAAATTGAATTTCTCGGCGAATTCAAAATCACGACTGTCATGGCCAGGCACGGCCATAATTGCGCCAGTACCGTAATCCATCATCACATAATCAGAAATCCATAGCGGAATATTTTCGCCCGTAATAGGGTGAGTTGCATAAGCGCCAGTAAAGGCACCAGTTTTGTCAGTAGCAGCTTTGCGGTCTACTTCTGATTTTGTAGAGGTTTGTTTGATATAGTTTTGCACTTCATCTTTGTGAGCACTTGTAGTGATCTGTGCGACTAGGGGATGCTCAGGAGCTAAGACCATGAAAGTCACACCAAAAAGTGTGTCAGGGCGAGTGGTAAACACTTCAAAAGTAGCGTCATGGTGAGCCACTTTAAAACGAATACGAGCTCCTTCGGATTTACCAATCCAGTTGCGTTGTCCTTCTTTTGTGCGCTCGGGCCAATCTACTTTATCCAAATCCTGCAAGAGGCGCTCAGCATAATCCGTGATCTTTAGCATCCATTGTTTCATGGGAACACGGATAACAGGATGGCCACCACGCTCTGATTTTCCATCAATCACTTCATCATTTGCCAACACAGTCTTTAGAGCTGGGCACCAGTTTACGGGTACTTCTTTTTGGTAGGCGAGGCCTCTTTCATAGAGTTTGGTGAAGATAAACTGTGTCCACTTATAGTATTTAGGCTCGCAAGTTGAAATCTCACGATTCCAATCAAAACTAAAACCAAAGTTAGTTAAAGTGTTACGAAAGCTTTCGATGGCTTTATTTGTAGTAATCGCTGGGTGAATTCCGGTTTGAATTGCATATTGCTCTGCAGGTAAACCAAAGGAGTCATAACCCATGGGGTGTAAAACATTAAAACCTTTGGCACGCTTGTAGCGAGAAATCACGTCAGAGGGAGTATAAGAGGCCATGTGACCGACATGTAAACCTGATCCCGATGGATACGGAAACATATCGAGGGCGTAGTACTTTGGTCTGTTTTTGTCGATTTCAGCTTTGAATACTTGCTGTTGCGACCATTCTTTTTGCCACTTTTTTTCACAGTCCTGAAAGTTGTAACTCATGGTAGAAATCCTTTTATCAATTAGACTTTTTGAATAGCCGATTCCACGTGTTTTGGCAAAAGTATTCCCAGCCTAAAGTCTCTAAGTCAGAGCAAAAACCCGACGTGCGGTGAGAAATAAAGCGAACTAGACTCTTTAATTTAACCTTTAAAGTACCGAAAAGGTACAATAGAGAGAATCTATGAGTTCAGATTTAGTTTCGAAAGATTCAAGCACGAGAAGAATTTTGGTTGTGGATAGTGATCCAGACAGCCTCAAAATTCTTATGGAGCCTTTGCGTTGGGAGGGCTATCAGGTGCGTGGGGTCAGCTGCAGTGACGAAGCAGCCGAAGCTATCAAGTTTTTTAAGCCACACCTTGTTCTCATGGATTGGTTGCCTTCTGCAAAAAGCATTCATTTTCTCAAAACAGTCAAAGAATCGTTATTTCATTGTGCCGTAGTTTTCGTATCAAATAACTCAAGCACTGAAGCTATTATTGAGGGTTTAGACTCAGGAGCAGATGACTACATCGTTAAGCCATTTGTGCCACTTGAGCTCTTGGCGCGTGTGAGGACTCACCTG
>JBKHVM010000027.1:0-29861 GCA_046570065.1 Bdellovibrionia bacterium | reverse complement strand
GAGAAGACCTCTGCTACTGGGACGCGCTCGTCCACGAGCTAGCCAGCATCGCCCTAGCGGGCGAACACCTCCGGTTTGCTGGATGTCCCTGCAGCAGAGGTCTTCTCCCTCCCTGTTCTAAAACTTCTAAGGAGTGGCGATGTTGGTTAGCTCATGGATGAGCGCGTCCCAATCATAGAGGATGTGTGCGGGGCTCGGGGGAACTATATTCAGAGTTTTGGAGAGCACGCGGCTCCCAAGTGGGGTTAAGCCTGCGCTCTGGTAAAG
The DNA here is from genome assembly GCA_046570065.1 of Bdellovibrionia bacterium. Lineage (GTDB taxonomy): Bacteria > Bdellovibrionota > Bdellovibrionia > Bdellovibrionales > Bdellovibrionaceae > JBKHVM01. The sequence continues at coordinate 29,594 of JBKHVM010000027.1, read as the reverse complement.
CGAGGCAGCTCTAAAACGGTAAGTGGCCTTTAAGGGCTGTGCTCCCCAAGAAGCAAAAGGTGGGTTCCGTACTTCCTGCAACGCTAGGAGGAGGGCCCCAAGGCCTTGCGGTAGCAAGCTGGGGCGGTGTGAGTTCTTTATTTAATAGAAGAGGATTTTACTGTAGTCCACTGTGGGGCGTTGACCACAGGGTGCTGTGGCGATTTTCCAATTTGAGTCTTTGATGTAAGTTTGGTTTTCTTCTATGACGAATATTTTGGGCGGCAATGGCTTTTGATTTTTATCGTCACGCTTTGGTGGGCGCTGTTGAAGACTCACCTCACCTGCTACAAATGGGCACTCTTTGTTGTAGAATACTAAGTTGCTTTTTGTGCGGTACTCAACTCTAAACTCTTGATCTCTTGCCAACACAAAATTTACGGTTGAATGATTAATTTCCATTTTCTCACTGTTGCGAGAATCAATTTTAACACTCATATTTAAAGTCATTTTATAAGGAGTGTCTTCTCTCAGGCCATCTTTAGCAGTAACCATACTACCTGATTCAATGTAGTTAAAACTGAAAGTATTATCTTCGCGCTTAAAGACTTTTAGTTTTGCCTGATTTTTAAAGGCATTAACATACTTTTTATCTTTGTTGTCCTTAGGTTTGCTCTGCAAATCTAAAGTGACTTTTCCTGCCTGCAATTCAACTTCGGCATAGTCAATACTTGCATCTTCGCTCGCTGCGCTTTTAGTTAGTTGCACATCCCAAATTGCTTGATGATCTTGCAAAAACTCGCCAAAAATTTGACTCTTTTGATTTACCAGCAAACGCTTGTTAACAAGGTTGAGATTTTCTGCAGTTGAAAAATCCACAGTAAACTCAAATGGTTTTTCATTTTTTGCGTCGTGCGCTGCCAAAAACAAAGTAATCACTTCACTGTGCTTTTCTGCCAAAAATGGAACAAAACTAAAAGTTCCCAATTTAACAGTAGCCTTATTGCTCCGAGGGCCACTCGTTTGTTTGTTATTTGCACTTCGATTTGGATTATTACGACTGCGAGCTTGAATCTCTTCACGTTTTTGTTTATCTACGGCCTCTACATCACGAGAGCAGCCTGTAAATAGTGAAGATGTAGCAACTAACAATAAAACGAGATTTTTCTGCATTGATTTCATGGACAAACTTCTTATCACAGAATTAGTCCTGAGACCATTTTCTCGCCAAAATCTTAATCAATATAAAATAATTATAGGCAGCTAGTCGCGAGCCCAAATCGATAACTCAATAGCCAAGCCCCCGTTTTTAAGGGATTTACGTTCTAAACAGCGAAAACTCTTCACCTTTGTGGGGTGAAAAGCACTTGGAGCCAACAGCCCCCAAATGTGCACTTGTGAATTTCGCTCTAAAAAATCACTTAGACTTTTTACAAATTTGACCTGATCCCCTTCGATACGTTCACCATATGGGGGGTTCATCAATAAGGCATACTGCAATTCTCTTTGAGGGAATTGCGCTGAGGCAAAGCCTTGCTCTGCAAAGGCCACAGGAACTTTGATTTCAGGATATTGTGCCTTTAAGATTTCCAAGTTCTGATGCGCTAACTTTAAAACCTCAGAAGAGATATCGCTACCGAAAAAATGACTGAAGCTAGGTTTCACCGATTGTTTATAGTTTAAAGCCCATTTTTCAGTGGCAAAAAGTTTAGGAGTTTTTTTAAAAGCTAGGTGATGAAAATGACGTTTCATCGGCCCCACATTCAACATCGCAGCTTCGAAAACCATGGTTCCTGAACCACAAAAAGGATCCCAAAATGCTAGATTCTGAAGCTTTTTTTGCTCTTGCCAATAACAAAGTCTGCGTAAGGCAAAAGCCGCAATGGTCTCTCGAATTGGTGCCTCACCCTTATAAACTCCCCACCCTCTTTTGTGAAGGTGCTCACCACTTAAATCTAAACTAATAACCACCTGATCGTCATGAACTCGCACGTACAAACTATATTGCGATGAACTTTGCGACCATTTGACTTTAGCCAGAGCCTCACTAAAGACTTGTGCAATTCTCTTTTCGTTATTCAATCGAGAAGCACTCGCTTCGATTTTGAGATCTTGAGGTGGAGCACTCACATACTCCAACCACTTTAAGTTCACTACTTTTTGAAAAAGACTCGGAAAATCACGGCAACGAAACCGACTCAGACGCACTAAAACTCGATTCGCTGTCTTTAAAAAGAATTGCAGCTGTATTCCCAACGTGGGATCACACACTAGCTCAACTCCACCCTTTACAATTTTAATCTCTGGCAATGACTCAATATTGGGTCGAGCATCTCGCCCCAATAAGCGTGGCCAAACTTCTTTAAGCTCTCTGAGAAGTTCTTCTTCAAAGCCAATAGGGCAAGAAATAAAAAACTCCATCAGAATCTCCAAAATGCATCAATCAGACCGTAATATCCATCTTGTGCCGATGCCTTAAAAGAGGCCACATTCGTAGAACTCAAAGTGATAGAAGCATGAAAACGATCCCAGATCTTGAGATATGAAAGATAGCCACCCAATGCATTCTTTTCGAAATTATAAACTGGGCCCACTAAAACGCGCCCCCAATCATCCATTATTAACTCATATCCTGACTGAATAGAGCTTGTTCCCAAAGAGCGAATCGCAGTCGTGTCCTCTGCTTTTTCAAAACTGACGAGCGCTACAGTTATAAAAGTATGTGAAATTGTGCTCTCACTAGAAATGGAATCCCAATAGAAGTCTAAATTCACAGTCGTGCTATTGCTCTCAGGAATTGTATTCACTGAGGCCCCTAAAGACACCGTCGTCGAAGGTGAATCATAGGTCTTGTACTTGAGTTTCATATTGTAAGCTTGATAAATATTTGCTGGCACCAAAGTCCGCACACTCAGACGATTGGTAATCCCATAAGATAAATCTCCATACCAAGTCAGTAACATTTCGTCTTTCCAGAGCGTCTGAGCTGTATCACCAATCAATAGTCCTTGAAAAACCAAAGGTCGGTAGCGAGCCGAAACATTCTTGTCACTTTCCTGAATGATAAGATCTGTTGTCCCTAAGTAAGACTTATTGTCACCACTTAAATCTAACTTTACGACTGTGTCCCCAGTTTGCACAAAGTGAAGTCTTGAGTGTCTAACCAATTTGGCTTTAATCTCAAAGTCCCCCGCAATGGCTTCTTCAACTCGCACAACCTCTAAAAAACCGATAATACCTACCTCGGGAGTCTGACTCTTGATTGCAATAATCTCCCCAATTTCCCAGAGGCGCGAAGAGGTTCTAACCATGACATGTTGATGATCAAGAAAGTAAAGAATTCGACCTTGATTAAATTCAAATATTTTATCTGGTCTTGCTTTTGCTGGAGCAGCCTCCACATATTGCAAGAGCCCAAAGAGCAAAAACAAAAAGAATAGAGATTTTTTTATATGCATTTTTTGAGAACCTTCTTCTCAAACCACATCAAACTCAAAAAACTCACTAATAAAAAGAATGGCCCCACATAAAGAGCTGATATCAAGCCATACATGTCTGAAAAATACCCCACGGCAAAATGCATTACCACCACAAGAAGAGATTGCGCTGCCATGGTTTTAGCAATTGCCGACTCCAAGGAGTCAGGAAAGCTCAAAGAAATATATGAAATAGCTAGAGGATAAAATGGTGCCATCGTAAATCCAGACAAAACAAACCCCCAAGGCCAACCATTCAACCCAAGCAGCACTAGCACCACAGAGCCTATCAGAGAGGCTTTAAGCTGCATCGATAATTTTAGGGGTATTTTGACAAAAGCCATAAGCATACGGCCGGCTAATAAAAGAATGAAAAAATAAGTCACCATCAAACTCGCTTGTTCAACACTTTGCCCACCAAAACGAGTCATAAAAAGGGTTAGTCGGGTTGAAACCATAATTTCAGCAACCACATAGGCTCCTAAAATCACGGCAGCTAAAACTTGCCCTCTCTCAGAAACTCCCCGACGACGATCTTCGCTCACGCCCTCAAAGGGAGGCCCCTTCCAAATTAAAGTGTTGATAAAAACCAAAAGCGAAAAAAACGTGGCCACTAAAAATACATACTGCCAAGGCCATCCCTGCTTTAACCAAAACGCCACAATAAGTGGGGCTGTTAAACTAGCCAATCCATACATCGCATGAAGACCACTCAATATTTGGCTCCGTCTTTCAGGAGGGGTGCCAATAGTGACCATTGTATTTTGACTCACACCCATCAAACCCAAAGCAAATCCAAAAACAGCAGATGCAATAAGAAACCACATAAAACTTGGCGCAAAGGCCATTCCGGCCATGGCACCTGCCATCAGCAATAAGGAGAATGAAAGTACTTTTATCTTTCTAAAGAGCAACAATGCGCGGCCCCCAACGAGGCTACCAAAAAAACCAAGCATGGATGCAAGAGCGAAGGCCCAAGATCCCTCGCCATCTGAAAGGCTAAATTTTTCTAATACCATCGGAAAAACTGGACCACGAATATTGTCACTAAAGCCAAGAACAAAAAGAGAAATATACGAAAGTAGAATGTAAACCCAAATCATCATAACTATTTACCAGACTCTATAGGGCTATTCAATTTTGATTTTAGCGCCAAGATCACTTTTAAGATATTGCGACGATCTGCAGTTTTATGAACTTTAAACCATCGTTGTACCTTACTTGAAATAACATCCCAAGTGCTCGGCATTTCTCCTTCAAAGACCATGTAATAGAAACCATCGTATAGGTTTCCTTCGGAAACTCCAGGTACAACCTCACGCAAAAATCCAATAAATCTTTGTCCTGCCTGAGTGACCTCTTGACGATTCAAAACTTGATCACCATCTCGATCATAAACTGCAAATACACTTTCTATGTAATGCAATAGCATGACCATAGTGCGAATGTCCGCAATTTCAATTTTATTACCATCTGCAGGAGAAATCCTTGCCGCAAGAACGAGTTCTGACAAAAAGCTATTTTTATCCTCAGTGGATAGTGCTGTAAAATAACGCACCATCAAAGGCAAATTGTTAAAGTAACTAGCAAAGTTACGCACAAAACTCTCATTAAAACATTTCTCATTGAACATTCTATAATCAAAAATGTCTCTTTCATTCACTTCACACTGTTCTAAACTAAGTGTTTTTTGGATTCCCGCTGTACTCCCCAAACCACCAGAAAAAAGTAAGCTGATAAACTCAAAGGACTCAGCATAAGACATTTGTTGATCCCCAGAACCTCTAAATGTAAAGAAATTTGCTTCTTTGAAAGAACGAGGACCCGCATTACCTGACCTCTCATCAAAGGCTTTGAGTTCTCTTCCGAGAGAATTGAAGTCACTGTACCAAGAAGTTAAACCCAACTCAGTAATGTAACTATGATGGAGATTTAAGGAGTTACCATTGCTGTAACCAATCATCAAAAAACGAGCTAAAGTCATCATCAAATTAATTTGCGTAACTCCCCGCCAGCTTACCTCTGTCTTATCGAGACTCTGGCCAACAATAAATCTATTGGTATGCGTGAACATCACCCGCGGAGAACTGGACAGCAACATGAGTGTGTCCTCCCAAGTTTTGCGTAATAGAATTTTTTGGCTCACAGAAATACCGTCTCGCAAACGCAACCAACGTTCCAAGTTTATCTTTTTAAAATTTTCCCCAAATTCCAAAAAGTTTTTACTGTTTCGCAATGACTGTTCAAAAAACTCCTGACGTGCCCTCATAACATCTAACTCTCTCTGTAAAGTGAGGAGATGTGTTCTCTTGAGAACATATAAGTGGGAGATATCTTCAGGTCTATCTGGATCTAGAAACTTGGCCAGTAGAACTCTATAACTTTCTAGTATGGTGTCAGTTGTAAGAGGTAAATTCACAACCCCATCTGACTTGAGAGCTTTGATGAGACTATCAATATCACTAAAGGCAATTTCCCCTTTGTTAACCATTAAGGGGCTTGAAAGGAGAAGATCGATGACTAAATCACCAATCTTAAAAAGATCTTGCATGTCCTCTGAAGATTTAAAATTAAACCCATTTGGACTGTAATAAAAACGTAAAGCTACTTGATGAAGTTTCATTACCGTGCGTACTGAAATATTCCAGTCCTCTTGAGAACGAAGATCAGCTTTGACTCCAAAAAGTATTTGCTTAACTGACTCTATGATCGGCACATAGTGAGAAGCTCTCAAATACAAGTTAAATGGTTTATTTCCTGAAATAAAATCCGCTAAAGTCGAAAAAAGCTTTTTAGAATCTTGAAATGAATAATTCGACTTTGACATTTCTGTTTCTTTTAAAAAGCGAATCAAAGCAGCCTCTAAAACACCTTGGGCTGCCGCTATTTTTTCTGATGAGATTCCTTTATGTTGTTCATGAAAAGTCAAAACACCGACATGTGGATTGATTTTGATGACCTCTTCTTTAAAGACCCCTAACAAGTATACTAATCTACTGATTTCGGCTTTAGTCAAAAAGTTTGGAGATCCACCAAGCAAAGCACTTTTTAACTTCATTAACTCTTGAGCTAACTCAGGAGAGACATTGTTTTCTTTTAAGAAATATTTCCCAAAAAATAGCCTTAACTCTGGAATTGTATAAAAATCATTTTCAGCACCGACGGTGCGCCGCTGAAAATAAGTTAGGGCATTCTGTAAACACTGAACCGACGATTCGATGCGATTCGTTTGCCCTCTCCCCTCACTGAAGAGTCGAATGTCTTCAGGGAGATTATTAAGACAGCTAAACTTCTCATCTGAAATTTCTAAAACTTCTTTTTCTTCTTTCTTACCTTCCAGAAAATCTGAGCAACCTCCCAAAAATAGAGACAAACTCACTGTCAAAAATAGGGCTATTCTAGAATACATATGATACCCCCAACATAAAACGATCGTTGTTGGCAAATTGAGCCAATTCTGAAGTTACTGTCTCAATATCTTTTTCTTGTTTTACAAATTGTAACTCACCATAAAAAGACCACAGACGGCTTAGTTCTGCTTGTGCTTGGCCTCTAACCAAAGAAAAGCCCTCTCCCGGACTATTTAGAGCAGAGACTTGCGTGGTTAAACCCCGGCCCTTTGAAAATCTTAATTGATTTTTAATGCTCACTTGCCCTGCAGATCTAAACGGATAACGAGTTGTTAGAGCTCTACGCTCAGAACTTGCAAACTCACCCACTTCTTGTACTTGCCCACCTTGGACATCTAGCCATTGCACTGCAAACACTGTATTGCGCCACTCAAATGATGCAAACACACTTGTCAGCGTGGCCTCAGTGAAAGTTGGCACTGTCCATCCCTCTTCAAATAGTTTTTCGTTTTGTGGTTTTTCTAATGAAGAACTAACACCCATTTCAAAATGCTGCCAACGGTAACTGATGTCTCCACCCAAGAGTGAATGGTAAAAAACTGCAGGTTGGACTTCAACTTCGCCACTACTTGAGTTAAGAGATAATTGACCGTCATATCCTAAGGCCAGTTGATTTGCTGGCTTGTACATGTAACTGAGAGTTGCAAGAAAGCTGTCGGAACTTCCAAGCAATAATCTACCACCATAAGAAGATTGCAAAACAATATCTGCTTCATTGGGAGTCAGAATATTGTAATTGATGCGAGTGTTCTCACCAAAAATACGAATTTCTTCGGGTGGACTTCGAAACCAAGGATTGCCACGAACAAACTTTCCCTCAGAAATTTCATAACTTGGCCCCTGATCGGGAATATACAACGGTGAGGCAAAGAGGGTGAGCTGAAACTGTGGTCGGTGAACATTCCAAAAAATACCGGAAAGCCCCTGCCGTTGAGCTGCCAAAGGATTCCATTTAAAGAGAGGCTCCCACAACCCAAAATTCCAATCACGATCTAACCGACTCCAGTCATACTTATGTCGACCGATAATAAGCTTTTGTTCTGAAGTGAGATCCTGCAAATAATAAAACTCTGATATATTGATAAAATTTAACAGGGGTGCACCAAAAGCAACGGCTCCTGAGATATCCATTTGCATATGAGCTTTTTCTGAAGGATCTGTTTTTAGGTGCGCCCCAAAAAATTGATAATCTGATTTTTCAGTGGCCGCAAAGTTGGTACTGACGAATGAGTCTGAAAAGAGTCGCAACTCAGAGACAACTTGGCCCAATGCAGAGCTACACCCTACAATTATAAACCAGAACAAGATAAAATGGAGTCGTCCCATAAGCCTTAACAAATAAACCTCCGGCATATCCTTATTTACAATTTACATACCCAGTAAAAGGCTCTAATCTAGGGCAGAGCTGTCTAGATTTTTGGCAACTGCCCTATTTGGGCACTTTGTGGCCCTAAAAGCTTTGATTAGAAATGAATCTAGAGCTGAATTAGAAATATGAGGATTTAACTGAGTTTCTCTATGAAAAGTAAGATTTTATTAATTCGATTTTCAAGCTTTGGAGACGTGTTGCAATGTTTAAGTGTCGCCAGCAAGCTTAAGGAGCTGATTCCAGAAGCCGAGATTGTCTGGTTAACTCGCCGAGAAATGGCTCCCTTAATAGAAACTCACCCTGCAGTTACAAGAGTTATTCCCTTTGATAGAAAGTTAGGACTTATAGGTTTAGTTCAACTGGCGTGGAAATTAAGAAGTGATAACTTCACTCATATTTACGACGCCCACAATAATCTTAGATCTAATGTAGTCTCCCTTATCTTAAGTTTCACAACTTCTTCAGTGCGCTTTTTTACCCAAAAGAATATTCACCGTTTTAAACGGTTTTTACTTTTTACTTTTAGAATCAATAGATTCGCTATGCCCTTTAATGGTCAACGAGATTTGTTGGAACCTCTCACTCGTTGGGGGGGGGATCTTGTAGCACCTCCTACACCACAATTTTTTCCCTCTGAAAATTCTCTCAAACAAGCCACTCATCTGGTTAATGACTTTTTTAATGCGATTGCTCTTGCGCCTTCAGCCGCCTACCCACTCAAACGCTGGCCCTTAGAAAACTGGAAACAACTTGTAGCAAGCATGCCCAATCAAAAGTTTATCCTTTTAGGAGGGCCTGAAGATCAGTTCGTGGATGAGATTGCTTCTGTTGCTCCTGATCGCGTGCTGAATTTAGCTGGTAAGTGTAATTTTGAAGTGAGTGCCGCTGTGATCGCACTGTCTTCGGCATTGGTGGCTAATGATACGGGCCTCATGCATGTTGGAGAACAGTTAGGTAAAAAAACAATTGCTCTTATGGGACCAGCCCCATTCGGTTTTCCATCTCGATCTACAACTACTATTTTACAGAGGGACCTACCTTGTCGCCCCTGCAGCAAACATGGACAAGGCCCTTGCAAGAATAAAATCTTTCAAGAGTGTTTAGCCACTATCTCACCACAAGAAGTCGCCTCGCATTTAGGGCAAAAATCATGATCATTTGGCTCTACTCTTTATTTTACTTCTTTTTGTTTTTACTTTTGCAGACTTTACGACCTTTTTTGTCGGGGAAAATACGCACTCTCGTTGAAGAAAAGAATCTTGGTCGCTTTCGCAACCCTGGGGGACAGCATGAACTCAATCCCATTTGGATCCATGCAGCCTCAGGAGAAATAGAGTACGCCAAGCCTTTTATTCGAGCTCTTAAAAAGCAATACCCACACTTGCCCTTGCTTGTGACTTTTTCTTCTCCTTCGGCTATTTCTCTCATCGAAAAAATTGAGGAAGTAGATTTTTGGGGACCGTGCCCGTGGGATCTGCCCTGGGAAATTGACACTTTTATCAAGCGTTGGAATCCTCGTGCTGTCTTTTTTGCACGTACCGATGTTTGGCCCATGCTATCTCTACGTTTGCGTCAGCATAAAATTCCTAGTTATTTGATTTCTGCAACCTTTTCCGAAAACTCAAGCCGCCTAAAAACTCCCATTCACTTTATTACTTTTGCCACCCTTGCCAAACTCACACAAATTTTTTGCGTGAGTTCTGAAGATCAAAACAATCTCAAAAAACACGGCTATCAAACAGACAACCTGAGTGTGCTCGGCGATACCCGCTATGAACAAGTGCTCTACCGCCTTAATCATCCTAAAAAACTAAAACCCGAAATAAAGCCTCAGCCACAAAAAACTATCATATTTGGTTCTACTTGGCCTGAAGACGAAGCCTTTTTGTTAAAATCGCTTCCGACTTTAAAGAATAATAACCTGCAAATTATCTGGGCCCCTCACGAACCAACCCCAAGTCATTTGCATGAGCTTACAGAGCAAATAAGAGCTTCTCAGGGGCATTTAAATGTCGCTTTTTATAGTCAAGCACTGGATTCTAATTGGGATATTCTCTTAGTGGATCAAGTGGGGATTTTAGCGGAGCTCTACACTTGGGGAAGTTGTGCTTTTGTTGGCGGCAGCTTTAAGGCTCAAGTACATAGTGTTATGGAAGCCCTTGCTGCCGGTCTACCTGTAGCTGTTGGACCTTTTTATAAAAACAATCGAGAAGCCCTAGATTTTAAGCAAGTAGAAATCGCTGCTCAACTCATGGCTGTGAGCGTGGTTCATGAGAGTCATGATTTTGAACAATGGACGAATAGAGTTTTGGTCTTATCAAAACATGAACGCGAGAATTTACAACACCTTATTGAAGAGCGAGCTCACACTACGAGTGCACTTCTTTCTCAACTTCCTCATAAACTTTTTGCACCATCCGCGATAACCAAAAACTAGGGTTCTTGACTATAACATCCAAACCCTTGAGACGACTGGTATCTAAATACCAATCTCCCTTCAAGCTAAAGAGAGTTACACTCTCTGGCTTTGGGTCTTCTCCAAATTTGGGTATACGATAAGAAATGCTCTCTATGGTCTTAATCAGTTGGCTCAATACAATGGGGCTGTCAGCTGCAATATTGACGCTCCCAACAAACCGTGACAAAGCTAGTTTGACAAGAGCTTGAGTTAAATCTTCAACATGCACGGCACTAAACTTAAGATCCTTCTTAGGAATATAAATTTCTTCTTTTTGCACCATCATTCGAATTAATTTTTTTAGTTTTTGGGTGCTGTCTCCCTCACCAAAAACAAAAGGTACACGGGCAATAATTGTTTTAAAGGGTGCCTTTGCAAAATAAGCCTCTAGTGCTTTTTTTGTTTCAGTAGAAGTAAGCTTCTGACTCCCCTCTGGAACCTGATAGCTCAGAGGATCAAACTGTTCTTCGCTTAGATTTTGACCATAAGGATAGACAAAAGTGGAAGACAAATAAACATAACGCGTGGTCTTGCCTGTGAGTGCTTCCACTGTCTTTTGGGCCATACTTAGATCTGTGCATATTAAGTCAAAGACCACATCAAATTCTTGATCTTTGAAAACGCGATCAAGCTCTTCTCTGTTGTTTCTATCTGCTTTTAAGTGTTGAACAGCACCACTGTAATTGACCTTGTGATTACCTCGATTAAGGGTACTCACAGTAAAGCCGCTAGTGAGCAATGAATTCACTAGAAACTTTCCGATAAATCTATTACCGCCAATAACCAATGCCCGCAAAACGCCCCCATATTAGTTTTTGAAGATTTCTTAATACTTAGGTATCGGAGTATCACGGTGCAAACTTGAGTTTAAAATTACCTCCGTGTAATAAAACAGGCGCCAAAATTGGTCACTGTCTAGACCTCAGTCATGAGATTTCAAGGAGTTAAGACAAAAAACAAGCGCATGTTTCTTGAAAGTAATCTGCGTAGGAGTGAGGAAATATGCTGAGATACTGGTTGCTAGCTCTGGTTACGATGAGCCCACTACTATCAAAAATCGCTTTGGGACAAACCTTGTCTCAAAATGAGACTGTATTTTCTCAAACCATGAAAGCTCCTTCGCAAAAATCTAAACATCACTTTTCTTGGTCAACTTCAATTTTGGGAATGAACTCTCTTAACCAAAGTGAACAACGACAACTTATTGATTTTCGTTTACGCCTCAAAGGTGATAGTGAACTCAGTTCTTGGTTGGGTTTAAATTTTGAAGCTGGGTTACGCATGCAAAATGGCAACAGTCAGACTCTTAATTCCTCTGATAACAACCAAAATAGAGTCGTCCTTGAGCAAGCAGCCTTACAAATAACTCCACACAAAAGCTTGATTGTGTCTGCTGGTGCACTCTCCATGCGCACCACTCACTCCCCTCTTGCTATTGACTCTATGCCATTTCCAGCAGCCCGATTGACTCATAAACACATCTGGTCCCCACAGTTTTACACGGCGCTTTTTGTTGAGAGTGCTATCCCAACCAATGCAACCCTTGCAACTGACACAGAAGAGTTTGAAAAGACTCCGTCACTCAATACTATCGGTTTTATGACTCGTTCGCTTTGGGGCCAACAAGGAGAATTTAAAGCAAGGGCTTCTTTTGCTCAGTGGAAAAACCTCGCAGGTAATGTGGCTTCAAAATCAGGATTCTTAGGTAATAGCATTTCTCCAGTAACTGAAGAAATAGCTGCTTTTGACTATGATTACTCAGTTTATGACTTGGGAATGCTTGTAAATATTGATGTTGCTAATTCCATCTCTATGGGACTATTCGGCGAAGGTCTTTACAATCAATCAGCACCTGAAAGTATGAATCAAGCCTACCAAGTTGGAGCTCAACTTGGTTTGCACCTCGGTTCAACTGACTATCTCATTAAGGGTTTTGGTTATCGCATAGAGCCAGACGCAACTGTGGCTTACTATGGCCCCACAGTATTATTTAACACCAATCGCATAGGTTATGGTGCTGAGTTGGAATTAGATTTCAAAAACTTTAGCGTAATCACTCGTTATACCGAAGCAGAGTTGCTTTTTGAGGACCCTGATCAGAGCCGCGAAAAATCTGTGTTTGTTAAACTGGAGACTGACTATGCTGATTTCTAATACTCTGCAGTTCAAAAAGTTAGCCTTAGCTTTAGGTGCGCTGGCACTTGGGGCTTGTAGTTTACCAAAACCAGAGCCCAAAGATATCTCCGACGATAAACAACAGCGCAGTGCAAGCTTCTATGTTGCCAGCATGAATGAAAAAGTTTTGGCAGAAACCCAAGCTGCCGCATACTCACTCACTAATGAACGCAAGTTCTTGCTTGAGGTTTGCCTTAAAGACTATGCACGCTCGAAAAACATACAAAATCAACTTTTTAAAGTTGAGGGGCAAAATCAAGAATTACGAACCGATCTCAATGGCTGTCTTTCTTGGACCGAGACTGTTCGTTTTAACCCCCTTTTAGAATCTAAATATGTTTTGCTGAAAAAAGTAATCTCAGGCCAAGGTATCTTTCGTGGTGCAACTGAAGCACGTTGGGCCATTAACCCTTGGGGTACTGACGACAAAGCTCCAATGATTGTGAACCTTAAAAAAACTACAGTCCCTCAGCTAGTTGAAAAAGAAACTGAAGTGCAAAAAGCACTTCAGGGAGAAATCAACTTACAAAATAGCAATGGCCAAACTACAAATACTTACAATCGTCTTTGGGTAGAAGATGGGCGCTTGTTTATCACTGAGCAGAGTTTTTCGAACAAAGGAATGCAAATTCAAGTTGAAATGAAAACAGTTCCCTCTATTCAGATGCAAAAATCTAATGGAGAAAATCTCTTTCGCCCCCTCACTCGCGGAGCATTTAGAACTCAGTTGAGCCTTATCCACAAAGTAGAAGTAGATAAAAAAGAAATTTTTAGAGAACTCGCCCAGGGCGAAGTACAAGTTAATGAAGTTACATCAGGATCTCTGAGCATTCGTAATGTAATAGAACTTGCTTCTATTCCAACTCGCGGTCAAATTTTTGTTGGTTTAAGAATTGAAGCTCAAGATAGCAATATTGGATTAACTCCTTTTGAAGGTCTCTATTTAGTCGGTGAACATGATAGATTTAAGGGGACATTCTTTGCTAGACTTGCATCAAGAGTAACAGAAGAAAAGAACTTTAGAATTTCCAATCTCCTAAGCAGCAATTTGAGTGCAGACGAAATCATGAATCTTCCTTTGCAAAAAGCAAAAATAGAAGTGGCTCCATTAGAATTTAGGTTTCTCCGAGTCGGCAAAGAGACAACAACAACACGCGAAGTTGTAGTTGTTGTAAAAGCATGTTTAAAAAATGGTTTAGATCAGAGCCCTATCCGTTCTCATAAGTTCAAAGTCACAAAGTTTAGAACTTCTGAAACTGAACCGTCACAGACTATTGATGTTACAACCGATAATAATTCCTGTTTGGTATGGGACGAAACAGTGTCATTTAGATATTTTGAATGTCAGCGTTTTGTACCTGGACATATCTCAATTGCAAGTCAAACTCTTGGGATGAATGAAAAGCTAGATATTATGATCAATCCTTGGGAAGCTTGGGCTTCACCAGGTCGCGATGCGCGTTACATTCAGCCATCAGAAAAGCAAATCACACAGTGTGCCGACGAAAACCGATTGCGCTCACAAATGATTTTAGATTCCTATACATACAATACAATGTCTTACGACTACGAAATTGATAACACTCTCAATTTGAGTGTTAAAAAGAAGGTTCTATTTAAAGTTGAACCGAGAGTACTTGCCTACTCTAACCTATCGAGCGGTCGTAACGACATCGAGAGACTTCGGGATGGTCTTTACCTTTTAAAAGTTGCTGTGGTAAAGAATAAGGACTACGACAACAACAACACTTATGTTACTCACGACACAGTGGTAGCTCCTGCCCTTAATGGTATCATCACAGCAGAACTCACATTTAAAACAAATGATCTCAAAGCTCTCGGCAATAGAAACACTATTTTAATAGAAGTCTTCCCAGTGAATGAGGAAAAATACAAAAAATCGAAGAGTAAAGAATTCCGAGAAATTGTGGATTTTAGCTCTGGCTTAGAGTCTTCGACTTTTCAAGGTGTGGTTCTATTAAATTTGGATGATGCTTCACGCTCCCTAAAAACAACTTCTTTAGATAAGATGAAGAACTACTTCGTTAATTTTACTGACGTAAAATTTGATGGGTCTATCATCGAAAAGATTATTCAAGATGGCAAACTTCAACTAGCAAAACAACAAGAACTTCGAAATGCACAAGCTAAAGCTGAAACTTTTGCTCGCTACGCAAACTTGGATCTCGTTCGTCTTAATGATCTCAAAAAAGCAACTCCTTTCGCTCGACTCACTGGCGTCGATACAAATCGTTTGCCTCATGGCGGCTACGTCGGTACTCAGACCACTCACTTTAATCAACTCTACAAGGAGTCCGCAGGTGGGTCTTTAAATGAATTAACAAATTTAATTGCTAACGGAAAAATGAGTGCAAAATTAACTCAGCAAATGTGTATGTTCTGGTTCTATGAGCACTTTGAAAAGCAGCTACAGCAGAAGAATCTACCTTACAACAAAACCTTAGCGCAAGACCATGTTCGTCGCTGTATGCAAGTGGCTACTACAAACCCTCAAGAGTTCTTTCAAACTGAAAAACGCTTGATGATTAAATCCGTTCGCGATTTTAAATTTGTGAAAGGCTATAACCAAGGCCTTACAGTGGGAAGTTCGTTTTCACTTTCAAACTCCCGCAGCGAATCTCTTTCGAGATCAACTTCGGCTTCAGCCAAGTTTGGTTTGAGCAAAAAATTCTTTGATCTTATCAGTGTCAGCGCAGATATTGCCTACACCGTCACCAAGTCTATTGCTGACTCCGAGTCTGAAAGCAACTCCATCTCAGTCGGGGCTCAAACCAGCATGGCGGTGCAAGTTAATCACTTTGACTTGATTCTAGGATCCTATGAGCAATGTGCCACTGTCCGCTTGAATCCGCTTTTATTCGTAAAAGATCAGCGCAGTGCTTGGTGGGGTAAAAAGCGAGATATATTAAATATCTTTAGCAGCAAAATCAAAAACGAAGATCTTGCTGACCTCGCTCATTCTGGTTTTATGTTCTGCTCGGGGACTGTACAAAACACTCCTATCAAGAGAACTGAAACCTACTACTTGATCGCTCAAGATCAGAGTCAAACTGCGATGCAGGATAATGCTGACGAAAGAAATCGAAACTTCTTTGTCGCCCTTCGAGGCAAGAGTGAGTTTAACAAGTTTCTATTTGCAATAAAATCAGAAACTGAAATGCCGGAGACTAGTGCTCGTGAAGATAATTTTGCTGAAAGCCAATTAAGCGATTTGCAGAAAGCTTTTACTTTTGGTCTTCCGATCTTCCCTGCTAACTTTTTGGAGTCAGCGCAATAACTGCTTGTTGCTGTTGCTGCAAAAAACGAAGTGTTCTGACGCCAAACCAACTAAAACACTCTCCATCAACCACAGCTCCTCGTAAGGGGAGCTTTTTGAGTTCATTCACTTTTTTTGCAAAGGGGAAGGGCTCTGAAGAATAAAGCACAAAAGCATCTCTACATTCTTCGAGCTCAATAATGGGATATTTGTCCTCAGGCGGAAGTGGATACAATTTACCACCTAAAAACTCGAGAACAGATGCAATAAATGTGTCTTTGTTCGCCGCCATCCAGGGATTGCGCCAAATAACATAAATGAGCCCTTGATGATTCTGCACATGCTGATGAGCTGGCAGAACATTCTCCAGCAAACCTGGTATCCTTTGATTACTCCACTGGGGCCGAGGCCCATTTAAGACATCCAAAAGATCCACAGCCCATAATATTAACTGCTCATTTTTAAAAAGGTCGCCTAAACGTTCAAACTCCTGCTGAAGTGTCTTTAAACAGCGCACATGAGTCGCAAAAAAAGGAAACTCGCAGGCCTCAGCCATTTCTAGGGGGTTCTCTTCTTGATCAAATAAAATCAAATCAGGATTTAATTCAATGACAGCATCCCAATCGACGTCTTTTGTGCCACCAACCACTGGAATAGATTTTACTTTATCCTCTGGGTGCAAACAGTAACGCGTTCGCCCAACAACTTCGATACCAGCTTCGATTAATGTTTCTGTCCAAGAAGGAACCATACTAATGACACGCATGTGTTAAGTTAATCTTTGGTTAAACTCCGAGTCAACCCCAGCGCTTGACCCAGTGTGGACAGAAAGACACTATGACAAATCATATTTTTCAACAGGATGGTAAAAATGAATTTCAATCCGATTCGTAATAAGCCTAATTTAGCTCCCTATTCCCAAGGTGATGTCCTCGTTCTTTTTGGTGAGCTATTCAATCGCGGTTACGCTAATGGACTTGTCGATGAAGCTATCAAGCGCGGCATGACGATTATTCAAACCACAGTGGGCCGTCGTGACAAAGATGGAAACTTAAGAAATCTGACTGCTGAAGAGATACCACAGGGCCCATTTATAAATGTCGCCTTGGAAGCAGGATTTGATATGGAAAAGGCCGACAACGGTTTTAGCCCTGTCGATCAACTTAAAGACATCAAACTCAGCGATTGGGAAAATGCCACTCTGGACTTTACAGCCATTGAACAATCTCGACAAAAAGGGGTTGCCCGTTTTCGCTCTCAAGTTGCCGATTATTTAAAACAGCTAGAGCCTCACTTGCCTGCGGGTAAAAAGGTTTTATTTGCTCACCTAATGGCCGGCGGCGTCCCCCGTGCCAAGATTGTAATGCCGCTGATGAATCGAGCATTTAAGGGCAGTGGTGAACGTTATCTTGCCAGCGATAAATTTTGGAACTCTCCCATTGGAAAGTTATGCGCTATAAGTTTTAATGAAGTTACAGCCAATACCTACCGCCATCTCATTGACCTCTCTTCTGATCTTCGCCAAAAGATCACAGCTAGTGGTGGTCATGTTTCATATTTAGCCTACGGCTATCATGGAACTGATATCTTTTTTAATGGCGAATACCGTTGGCAGACTTATACTCCCTACCTCCAAGGTTGGGCGAAGATGGAACTCGAAAAAATCTCTGCAGAGTTTCATGGCAAAGGTGTTGCAAGTTGTGTTTACAACTGCCCCGAAATTTTAACCAACTCAAGTTCGATCTTTCAAGGTGTGGAAGTGTCGCTCTACCCACTGATGGTGGCACTAAGCCGTGAGGCCAATAGCAGCTCTTCAGCGGCCACGCAAAAAATTCTAGCTGACTGCAAAGCTCTGCTAAAGGATGAGGTCTCGCTAGAACAAATCGAAAAAATTGCAGCTGCCTTTTTTATGGACTCAGAAATTAAAAAGCACTGCCAATTTGATCTCTGGCCTCAACACTCCAGCCAATTGCAGCTTGAGAAACTATTGGCCATCTCCGAAGAGCTTTACAAATTGCACAAGGATGAAAAGTTGTTACTCACTTCTGTTCTAAGCGAAGTGGTCTTTAAATCTTGTGGTTATGTGATGCTCAACGACTCTTACTCTCCACAGCAGCCCGTGGCTTGGATTGGCCACGACATTGTGGCAAAATGTGTTGATGTGACATGGTAAAAGCTGGAGTTCTATGGCAAGAAGGCTCTCTCAAAATTGAGGGCCTTTCCCTCTCTGGAATTCGCACAGCTTTTGCGCTGCCGGAGTATTCCGTGGGGCTAGATGTGGCTCAGGGATATCCATTTTCTTTAAACTTAAAAGTTTTCGGTATCTCCCACGGGCACCTCGATCACGCGGCTGGCATTCCGTATATCATTTCGCAAAAAGCCATGCATTCTCAAAAGCCGGGGATTTTTTTGATGCCACCAAGTTTGGTTGAGCCTCTCTCTCAGATTATGGATCTTTGGGAGAAAATTGAAGGCCATGAGTACGACTACGACTTTGTTCCCGTTCATGACAAGTTTAAATACGAACTCAATGCCAAACACTCACTGCAAGCTTTTAAAACTGTTCATCGTATTGAATCCTTTGGCTATGCTGTGATTGAAACCAATAAAAAACTCAAACCTGAGTACCAAAATCTCCACCCTGCTGAACTCAAAAAATTGGGAGAATCAGGCATCGAACTGCAAAACTTTATCGACACCCCCCTTGTTGCTTTTACTGGTGATACACAGATTGAGTTTTTAGATGAGAGCCCCTGGGTCAAAAATGCCAAAGTACTACTCATGGAGTGCACTTACTTGGACAATCAAAAATCCATCGAACATGCTCGCAAATGGGGTCACACTCACATTGACGAGATCGTGCCCAGATTGAACGAAATAAACAGCGATAAAATACTTTTGATTCACTCCTCCAGTCGCTACACTTACAAAGAAGCACTTGAGCTTTTAGCAAATAAAATCCCGTCGTCTCATCGGGACCGCGTGGTTCTTTTTCCTGGAAGATAAGAAAACTCTTTGCTGCTCATCTAGCTCGGCTTTTAAAAATAAAACTTATTGCCCTGTTCAATACAATGTTAACCTTGAGCCAATCCCAAAACTTCTGCAAAGAAAGAAATCTCCATGGCCAAAGCTTTGGCCCGAACATCCGGAGATACATTGCCCACGTGTCCCCCTTGCATTTCTTCATAGTAATAGACCTCATGCCCAAAGTCCGACATTTTTTTATACATGCGTCGCGCATGGCCTGGATGAACTCTGTCATCATAGGTCGAAGTTTCAAAAAAAACTTTTGGATACTTTCTGTTTTTTTGAACTTGTCGATAGGGATTATAAGACTCGATATATTGTTTCATTTCTTCATTGTCTTCGATCGTGCCATATTCCCCAGCCCAACTGGCTCCCGCTAGGAGTAAATGATATCTCTCCATATCAATAAGAGGCACAGAACAAAGTACTGCTGAGCAAATATCAGGAAAGTGAACCATCGTCCCCATCACAAGGAGCCCGCCATTGCTCCCGCCCGAAATACCTAGCTTTTCTCTGGTAGTATAACCTTTATTCACCAAATCTTCGGCAATGGCAGCCATATCTTCAAAGCACTTCATTCGATTTTGTTTTACTACCTGATCGTGCCAGTCCGAGCCAAATTCAGATCCACCTCGAATATTGCCAACGACAAACAAACCACCTCTTTCAAGCCAGGCCTTACCTGATAACATCAAATACTTTGGCAACCGAGAAACATAAAAACCACCATAGGCATTCAAAATAGTCGGTTGCGGTTCTCCCTTGATAAAACCACTGACAGTGTAGGGAATTTTTGTACCATCTTTTGAGAGGCACCATTCGCGTTTTTCACTCATCCCATCTGATTTAAAAAAGCTTTTTTCAGAGCGCAGCTTCTCAAACCGTTCTCCCTGGAGACATGTCAACTCGCTAGGTTTTAAGTAATGGGTCGTTTCAAAATAGAATTGATATTTGCGGTTATCTACTGCAAAAAAATTAAAGTTTCCGTCAATTTTTTTGGTCAAACCAACCCACTGATCCTTTTTTAATTCGAAAATTTGTCCACGCACATCGGAAATCGCTTGGACTAGAATTCGATTGTTGCAGACTCTCACATCTTGTAAAAAAACTTGTTCAGGGAGAACTGGGCAAGAATATATAATTTGACTTGAAGGGCTGATGCCATAAAGTTTATTCTTTTCGAATTGCCCCTCTGTTCGATAACAATGAAAGACCAAGCCCTTATCCGTCAGTCCCACGCATTCACTCTCAGTAGGAGCCGGAATTAACTTTGTTGTTAAATCAGACTGCAAAGAATAAAATCGTCGTTCATAAAAAGTTTGGCCCACATTAATTACAATTTCTTGTTGAGAGCCTAATTCATAACGAAATAAGTAAACAAAGATATCATTTTCTCCAATGGAAAAAACCTCTTGGCACCCATGGAATGGTTTTCCCCGATGACATAGGAATACTTGCCGAGGATACCCGCTCTTGGTTAACTCCCCACCCGTCACTAACAAACTGTTTTGATTCCACTCAATCACCGTGCCTTTAGCTAAGGGCAAATCATAATCAGCCAACCAACATTTTTTACTTAAATCAAACTCTCGAGGTTGGTTGGCGTCTTTTCCTCCATAACTCAAATAAATAAAACAGCGATCCGGGTAGAAATCTGAAAATTGACAACGTTGATAGGTCCACGGCGCCTCTATTTGAGAAAAATCAATAAGTTCTTCCCAAACAGGTGAGGCTATTTGTTCGATAAGGCAACGACGAAAGACACCCTTTTCAAAGTCAGCTTCACGCACAAATTCGTAGTAGTATCCGTTGTGAATCTGCCCTTTTAAGGGCTTTTCTGGTGACTTTAATATTTCTAAGTATTCACGCACAACTTTTTGCCCCATCTCAGAATACAAAAATTTCTCTTCTGAAAGCTGAGACGCTATTTTTACAAATTCTAAGGCTTCTGGTCCCTCAACTTCTTCGAGCCATAAATCTTGCGTTTCCAAAACTCTCCCTCCAAAACAAAAAGACCTTCTCTAAGAGAAGGTCTTTTATTTTAATATTAAAATCTTTAGCGACCAAAAAGCTCTTCAAGTCCTGGCCACAACCGGCGTGACTGATTTTTAACGTTGGTCATATGATCATGCCATTCTGCCGACCCCTTGCGATTGATGTTTGCAGCAAGGCGAGAAACAAAAACTACAGAAGAAAGATTCTCCCCCTGAGCATTTCTTGGAGGAGTCAAAGCTGTTAGGATTTCAGGACCATAAAAACTCTTAGGGTGCAATCGCTCGCCCCTTTGCAACTCTGCCACAATAAAAGCTTTGTCGACTTTGCCAAAAAGTGTGCGACTCAGGGGTGAAGATGGCTCCGAAGGTGCCGGAACACCAGCAGAGGCTACGATAGCTTTGCCTTTAGAAGCCCAATTATTAAGCTTCTGCAAAATCTTTTGATTGTCAGAATTTAAGCGCACATTAAAATCAAAAAAGAGAATCTTGTAGTTATCAAAGCCCGAATCTAACTGCTTATCTAA
This sequence comes from Bdellovibrionia bacterium, assembly GCA_046570065.1. Lineage (GTDB taxonomy): Bacteria > Bdellovibrionota > Bdellovibrionia > Bdellovibrionales > Bdellovibrionaceae > JBKHVM01. The sequence continues at coordinate 7,905 of JBKHVM010000027.1, read as the reverse complement.
AGCTTCCCAATCCAGAGCCCCTTGCTCGTTGTAAGGAGTTGCGTTGACAATCTCACATGAACATCCTCCCTTTTGGGCTTCAAAAAGGGGTTTAATGGCCTGCTCAAAATAAGAAGCTTCTCTTTGTGTAATGTAGGCAACCACTGTTTGGGCTTTACCGCCACTGACTTGAGTCAAAGCACAAACCGGTGAGGCGACGAGAAAAAGACTTGCGAACCAGAGTTTTATTTTCATAGGATTAAGTGTCTCCAAAAAAAGGGGCCCCTGTCAATGAATCCACGTTATTGGACTTCTGTTGAATTTTATAGCACTGGTGACCAGTACTTTTCGGCAGTTCTAGACGAAATAAGAAAAGCTCAAGTCACTGTGCGCTTAGAAACCTATATATTTTCGCTGGACCCCATGACAGAAGAAATTCTTTCGGCTCTAGAAGAAGCACAACGAAGAGGCGTTTGGATCCAAATTCTTGTGGATGGCTTTGGTAGCTTTAGCCACCTCGAAACTTTACGCAATAGATGTCAAAAATCTCAATTTCAATTTAAGGTGTTTCACCCTCTCCCCTCGCGCCTAAAAATAGTACAAAAGTTTCTTCGTATTTTTACCACTCGTTATGCTTTTGTCTTTAAAAAGATCAATCGTCGCAATCATCGCAAACAGATTCTCATAGATGATCGCATTGCCTTTGTTGGCAGCCTTAATCTCACAGAAGTTCACTCACACCGCCATTTTGGCAAAACTGCTTGGAAGGATTTTGGCGTAAGGCTCGAGGGTCCTCCACTCTTCCTGCTGGAAAGAGCCTTTCGTAATGCTTGGAATATAGCCGAGAGCGATACTTTTTTAAAAAAGCTTTTACGCCTCCAGTTTGATAAGACCTATGACCCCCGCCAAGCCCTGGTGAGACTCAATACCAGCAGGCGCATGCGCTCCCGCCTCAAAAAGGACTTAGTTCGCCGTATTGAAGCAACCACACAAAAAATTTGGATCTCTACGGCCTATTTCTTACCGCGTCCACGATTGCTAAAAGCCATCCTCAATGCTTCGAAAAGAGGTGTTGAAGTCCAGTTACTCCTCCCCGGAATCTCTGACGCTCCAGTGGTCAAGTGGGCCTCCTACCAAGTGTTAAAAAAACTCCTAGTTAACGGCGTAAAGATTTTTGAGTATCAGCCAGCAGTCCTTCACTCTAAGTACCTAGTCTTAGACAATCACTTTGCCACACTTGGCTCCACCAATTTTAATCACCGTTCTTTTTTACATGATCTCGAACTTGAAGCTGTGTTCACGGAATCTGCTCATATTCGTCGTGTAGAAGCTGAATTTCTTCTTGAAAAAACATTTGCACGAGAATTAAATATTTTAGAATTAAAGTCATGGCCTTGGTATCTTCGCCTCACCTCACGCATTGCATATAGAATGAGATATTTGCTCTAAGGTTGACCCCTGTTGCGATTGTCGCCACAATTAAAACATGGCAACACAATTGATAAAAATTGCGATCACTGGCGGCCCTTCTGGGGGAAAAACAACACTCATTGAAGCTCTCAAAAAAGAACTCGGCCCCCAATGTGCCGTTGTACCGGAAGCTGCGAGCATCCTCTATAAAGGTGGTTATCCTCGCTCACGCAGTGTCGTAGCACTGATGCACACACAAAAAGCCATTTACTACACCCAACGAGAACTCGAAGCTCAAATTATTTCGGACTATGACCAACGCTTAGTCGTTTGCGATCGCGGATCTCTTGATGCCGAAGCTTATTGGCCAAAAGAATCAGAATTGAGTTTTTTTGAAGCTGTCAACAGCACACGCAATCAAGAGCTAGCTCGCTATGATTGGGTTTTGCACTTAGATACTGCCAGCCAAGATTTTTACGATACGAGCAATCCTATAAGATTGGAATCCTATCACGAAGCAATGGATTTAAATGAGCGAATCAAGAAGGCTTGGAACGGTCACCCCAAGCGTATTGTTATTGGCCAAAACTCTGACTTCCTTTCTAAAATGATGACGAGCTTGGCAGTCATTAGAGCCATCATGGCGCACGGTGAAGTGGACCAAGTTTTAAAGCTAGCAAAGGCTTAATATTATGAATGCTTTGATTAAAGTTTTGTTTCTACAAATTTTGTTAGTAACTCAAGTTAATGCACAGACCTCCCCATCCATAGAAGCTGAACCAACAACAGCCGCACCGCAAGAAGTCGCCCCCACAGATAGCGATATGAGCGATGAACTCGAAGAAGAACCTCCCTCTGCTCCTGTTGTTGCTGAAACTCCTGCTGTCGAGGATTTAACAAACGTCAAAGGCAAACCGCTTTATTTTCAAGTCGACAAAAACAATGTGCAGGTTTTAGCTCAGAGATTTGAATACACTCAGATTGATCAGCAAAATTTGCGCATTGGGGATGTGATCATCGACTCTAGCCGCTTCGGTTTTCAAGTTTCACGTAACAAAAAAAATGCCTTAGCCATCAAATTTGTTTGGCCCGCAGGCCTTTTAACTGAAGGGCAAATTGTTATTCGCGACAATGCAGGAAAAGCCCTCTTTAACACTACAATCGACACCAAAAAACTTAAAATCGTAAAAGGCTCAGGGACTGATGCAGAAATTCGCAGTGAAAGAGCCGAACTTATAGTCCGCAATATCACACCAGATCTAGTGAAGCGCATGCAAGCTCAGCCTTACATGCAACTTTGCCTCTTCCAACTTACAGAAAATACACGTATTTATCTTTGCTCTCAGGATGTTTATCTCACCCAGCAAAATAACAAATTCCGTGTGTTGGCTCGTAGTACCAGTAAAAAACAAGCCTTTGTCCAAGTTAACGGCAAAGAAGTGGGCCCCCAAGGAATTATCTTTTTAAATGATCCCGAAGAAACCCTTTCTTTTCAGTCGCAATCAGAATCAGGAGCAAGTCTTGAGATCGTTACACAAATGCGCCCTGTTGATTTTAAAGATGTGATTCAAGGAGCCAATGAAGACGAAATATTGATGATCTCCTCTGGTGCTGAACCAGCAAATAAAAATATTGCCAAGAAACTAAAAAATGGAGATTGGCAAATTAGCCTCAATGCCAAAAGACCAGTCCTCTTTCTTAAAGGTGAAGGCGGCATTCCTTTGCGCCAAGAGTTTTTTATTAAGGGCTCTTTGCCACGTTCTGAATTTAGACCTTTTCTAGATAATGATTCTCCAGAAAAAACTTACAAGAGCTCTCTCCTCTTAGAAGGTGAAGCGGCTGCAGACTGGCAACTTTCTCCGGCACAACCAGATAGCCAAGTGCAAACTCAAACTAAAGACAGCCGCAAGTTTAGATGGATTCTCAATAAAATTCCCGCAGGAAAAAAGACACGACATTATATCTCTGTTAACAGAGGCAACGAAAAATTTATTGCTGCCTATGATCTCCTTAAAGCAAATCCCTATGTTCTCAGTGGACATGCCACCTATGCTAATCCAGCAAATGCCCTCTCTGGCGCGGTGGATTTTCAGTGGTGGTTTGAAGAGTTCCTTGGGCAAAACTCAGCACTGACTACTTATCGCTGGGGCTTCGAAGCTGGAGTTGAAAGCACACTTGTGAAAAAAACTCAGGATGCTAACATAACCACCCTCAGAGCGGCTCTTCACTACCGACTCAAAACTGGTTTTCATTTGATTGATCCCAGCCATCGCCTTTCTCTCCTTGTCTCTCAACGCCAAATAGAAAGCGAATCGCTCATGACCTTGGGTTTTGGATACCAGCACCAAACTCTAGTTCCAGAACTCTCTAAAACCTTCAGTCGCTGGCTTAAATGGTGGCACAATTCAATAGAATTTTATTTACCGAATAAATCTCAGAATTTAGAGTTAGAAACAGCCTTAACCCTAAAGACTGAGGCCTTAAGCCCCTTAAATGAAACTCTATTTTTAAAGTCTCATTTGGGTTATGAAATATTTAAAGTTAAAGACGCAAAATCTGAGGATCAATTACAAGTGGGCCTCGGCATCCTATGGCAGTTCTAACTTTATAAGTTCTTCATGTGCTTTAACAATTTCGCTGGTCTTTGATTCCTTCTGTGGTAGAACACCGAACATGACGAGGACCTTATGAAAACATTATTACTTGTTTCTATGTTCCTAGGAGTTATTAGTGTGTCAGCTAACGCCAGCACAGTGCAAACTGTAGAGAGCGTGGATCTCACTCGCTACCAAGGTAAATGGTATGAGATTGCCACTATCCCTCAGTCCTTTCAAAAGAAGTGCTTAAAAAATGTTACCGCTGAATACAAAATTTTAAACAACGGCCAAGTTGAAGTCCTAAATAGCTGTGACACAAAATCCGGTCGCGATGTCGCAGAAGGAAGAGCTAAAGTTGTAGACTCTCAAACAAATGCTAAATTGAAAGTAACTTTTGTTAAGTTATTCAATTGGGTATTTGCATTTGGTGGCGATTATTGGATCATCGATCTTGAGCCAAATTATCAATACGTAGTTGTGGGACACCCTACTCGTGAGTATGGCTGGATCTTAGCACGCACCCCTGTTATCTCTGATGCGGATATGGAATCCATCAAAGAAAAACTTGTTGAACAAGGCTATGACCTTTGCAAGTTTCAGTTGACGGTGCAAGATGGTGGGACTCCAGTAAAAGAATCCCTCTGTAAAAACTAGGAACTGCACCCTTTAATTGTTGCTGCTCTTTGAACACAAAAAATGAGATAAAATTAAAAAGCCAGATTTGCTTCTTTTCGCAATCTGGCTTTTTTTATTTCCGATTTTTCGGATCCTTGTTGAATTAGACTCACCAAAGCCAGAGCTCCCAATCCAGCAACAATGAAGTGGAGCAGTTTTAGGCGACCCTATTAAGGTCTGGGAGATTTGCGATCTTCTGCCATAGAGGATGAGCCTGCAGAAAGACCCTTACCATTGCTGCATCGAACTGCGTGTCTGAGCAGCGTACAAGTTCGGCGTAGACTTTGTCAGCAGTAAGTCCTTTGCGATAAGAACGATCTTCCATCATGGCATCGCAGGTATCCACGATTAAAATCAAACGTGCTACCAGCGGAATCTCATCGCCAATTTTTCTATCAGGATAACCTTTACCATCGATGCGTTCATGGTGGTTCCGAACACCTGGTAAGGTGTCTTTAAAAAATTCATTACAGGCTAAGGGTTGTACGATTTTTTCACTGAGCACAGAATGTTCGCAAACAAGGCCGTACTCTTCGGGAGTTAGTTTTCCAGGTTTATGTAATACCGCCTGATCAATTCCCATCTTGCCGATGTCATGTAAAACACCAGAATAATAAGCGACCCATTGTTGGTATTCATTAAGACCTAAATCCTTGGCAAATTGTTTTGAAAGGGCCCCGACTCGCAAACAATGAGCGTGGGTGACAGGATCTACCAACTTGAGTGATTGTAAAAGTGACTGCACGGCCTCAAAAGACCACTGCGGAATGTCTCCCCATGAGCGCATCGAGATCCCCCTCTAATTATGATATCGGAAAGTGTTGCAAGAGCTTAAGGTGGGGTCTCAAAGTGAGACAATTTAAATCATTTTTCTAATATAAAATTTTAAGGACTAAACTCACGCTTGAGATCATCAATAATTTGACGGTTGAGGCGAAGAATATCTCCATAAGGCTGTCCTGACTGAGCAGAGTCTCCCCGCTGCACAACATCGTTAAAGTTTTTTTCGAGGACCTTGAACAACTTCGGCAAAAACTCTCTTTCAAACTGAGGATGAGACATCTGGGTGCGCATAATATCCCACAGGGCCCAACGTACTGGGAGCATGACAAAATATCCATCCGCACTGTCATGTTTGAGATTCAAAACTTCTTTTTCCCAAAACTTTTGCATTCCAGGGCGCTTACCCATAGCGAAGTTGCGACGATTAAGCTGCGAGTAGGCACTTTGTATTTCTCCGTTTTCTGTCTTCTCAACAATTTGAGCCATAGCTTTAGGATCTTTGGTTATAAAAACTGCTACCGTATCCGCGAAGACTTCATGCATGGCCTCATGGATCTTACTCAAAGAACCCACTTGCTCTGCCAGTTCACGACTCTTTTTTATATTTCTTTCGAATCGAGTTTGTAGGGCTTCCAATTCTGAAAAAGAACGGCCTTCAGCGAGAGCTTTGTCCAAAAGGTTTTTGTCTGATTCAAATCGGCTCTGCAGCTCTGCAAATTCAATGAGCTTCAACCGCAGTACTCTGTAGGTGGGATTGACTCTTAGAAAGTTTTTTTCAAAAACGGCATGACCGTACTCATGCATGAGTGTGACCAGATTGATTTTATTGTCTGCATGATGAGGCTGAGATGAAAAGCTTTTAACCCCCACAAAGACTGTAGAGGTGCTTGTGTTCATATTCGAGAAGACCAGCCCCTTCCCTACCTGAATGTCAAATTCATGAGGCACAGACAGTGTGCCAAGGCGTTGATCTACGGCACGAATCGCTTGGGCATATTCTTGTGCCGGTAATACTCCTAAAACTTTTTTATCGATAGCAATACGCCCACCATATGTGTACTCAAAAGAAAATACATTGCTACATCGAGGAGCTTCCGCCTGAGCAGTTCCAGAGATGACCCCTGTCAAAAAAATTGCCAGCAGCCTAAAATAGGCACCTTTTAGCATCAGTTTTAGCTGCTGTTTGCTCATAAAATCACTCTCAGTTAAGTACTTTTATAAAATGCAATATTGAGCCCTAATAAAAGAAGCCAGATTCTTCAAAGGAATCTGGCTCATCTAAGATTATTTCTCGCTGCAATTAAGGGCAAATTTACGACTTGGAAAAACAAAACTTGTCCAGCCTTGCTTGCTCTCTATTGTAGTAATGAGGTCTACCTCACTCTCTTCGTTAAGTTGAAAGGGACCTACGCTGAGAGTCTTCACTGAATCCTGAGAACGAATGCCAATCATTGTGAGATTTTCTGCCAAGGCCTTTTTCATTTCTTGAGGATTGCCCCGATGAGGGTGCTCAAATTTAGAGAAAAATAGCTCTCACGAACTCTAGCTGATCTCCGTGAGAATGATAGCGCAAATGATAAGTGGAGCAATTGGGAATTAGAATTGCGTTGTCGCCAATATTATAACAAGAGCTGACAATTCTTTTAATACTACCGCCATGGGTAGAAAGACCTACTGCTCTTGATGTTGAGGTCTCCTGAGCGACTTTTTGAATGACCGAAAAAAGCCTACCCCGATGTTGAAGAGTGTTTTCTCCTCCAGGAAAGCTAAAGTGTGGATCTCTTCCCTCTAGCCACTTTTGCCACACCTCTTCGCCATACACTTTTAATAACTCATCTTTGTGCATGCCTTCGACGCTGCCCAAGTGGCACTCACGCAATCTGCTATCAATCTCTATCTTCACTCCGTGGTGCGCATTGACTGCCTCTGCCGTAGCACGAGCTCTTGATAGGTCCGAAGTCACAATGCTCTCAAATTCAAATTCTTTTAACTTATGCCCTAAAGCTTCGGCCTGTCGCACACCCGTGGCATTTAGTGGAATATCTGTGTGTCCTTGCAGCTTCTTCTGCAAGTTCCAATCCGTTTCTCCGTGGCGAAAGACATACAATTCTAAGATTTTCATAGAATATAAGTCTAAAGACTTTTTAACTCCCTGTCATCCTCATGCCTCAGAGATATCGGTTTAAAGGTTTTTAGGAGAATCAAAAAAAAGGCATGGATCTCTCCATGCCTTCACTTTCATTAACTTTTTAACAACAAAAAGTTGTCAGCAATTACCAGTTGAATGAATCTTCGCTGTAACCCCAGTCAGCAAGAGCTTTTTTGTACATACCTTTGATGAACTTTTGTGCTTGGTGTGGTTTTAATCCAAGAGCTGCTGCAGATCTGTTTGTCACATCTTGCATTCCTGACTTATCACCCAACTGCAAACTCTTAACTGCAGCCAAAGCATCAGAGAACT
>JBKHVM010000026.1:0-33321 GCA_046570065.1 Bdellovibrionia bacterium | reverse complement strand
AGCTCCTATTTACTTGAGTCGTGGCGCAAGCTCCATTCGCGAATGGACACGAGTCGCAGCCTAATTCCAGGCTCGATCTAATGAGACACAACATGAGATTGCTGTCTCACGAAAACGACAAGCATCTGAAATCAAAAAATTGAGATTTCAAATTCAAAAACAATAACTTATCCCACCACCTCGCGTTAGGGGACTGCCCCTGATCGACCCAAGACCCCTCCCACCCAACGAGTTGATTGGAAGGGGTCTTGGGTCTGGGGCAGATAAATCTCGGTGGTGGGATAAGTTAGAAGGAATAAAAGTATGAATACAATTATAGATAAAGAAGAGAAGAAGACAGAAATGCACACGGCCTTGGGTATCATCGAGGATGAAGTGGCTAGATCGAAACAAAGTACAAATGAAGAAGTTCCCGTTTCTAGTCGTAGGGGCCGTAAAGGTTCCGCTCAAACGGCGCTCGGCCTTGACCAGAGGAACAGCAAAGCTCCATCTACAAATGCAAACGAAGTGTTTCGCGTCGTCATTTCTAAAGAGTCTAACGACTCGTTGGAGGTTGCGCTCAGTCGTTGTTCCGATGGCTTTGATTCTGGAACGATCACTAAGTCTGACGTTGCCAACTATATCTTCCAGAATCTCGCAAAGTTCTTTTCAGACTCAGATGTGAAGACTCTTAGAGCTACACACTTCGATGAAAAGAAAGTTTTAGGTTCTATCCTACGAAATGATGATGATCTTCCTGACGAGATCCGCAAAGCTCTTAGGATTCATTTTGGATTTGATGACAAAGATAAAAAGAAGTCTGCAAGAAAATTAGATCACTTTTCTGAATCGACCTAGCTACTGGGGAAAACTCGTCAGAGGTAAGAACAAAGTCATGGGTTCATCGACAAGTTCGATGAACCCATACTTCTTATAGAAATTCTTTGCTTGATCGTCTTTAGCATCAACAAGAAGTGCGTAAACACCAACTGACGCAGATGCAGATTGTACTCGCTTCATCGCATCGACCAAAAGGAATTTTCCTAAGCCTTGACCTTGGGTTGATTTATCGACGGCAAGTCTTCCCATGCGAGCAATTGGCACTGGATGTTTTGGAAACTTCTTGCGGAGTGCTTCGGGTAAGTTTGAGAGATCAATTTCACCCATGCTAAGGCTGTAAAAACCCAAAACCTTTTTGTCAGGATCGTCAGACTTTACGGCTACGAAGGTTCGATTGAATCCTGCCTTTTGATTTTGCCGCGCTTTGGCCTTCAGAAAATTGTTTAACTCTTCTGACCCACAGTCAAATGTATCGCGATCAAAGGATTTATCTAGTGCGTGAAAGTCAAAGTTGCTCACAGATGCTTGTTACTTTCTAGACTGTTTTTCGTAGTCTTTGAAAGCCTTCTTCAAAGCTGCATTGGGAGCTGGTGGGTTCGTGAGTGCGCTGAAAAATGAGAGGGCATCGCGCTCAGTTAGGCTTGTGCGTTCTACTTCGGCCAGTTCTTTACGGGCTGCGCGAATGGAGTTTTGAAGCATAAAAGAACTGATTGTAAGACCCAGTTGATCGGCAGCCTTTTCAATCAAAGATTTATCCTGCGGAGCTGTACGGATCATCACTGTACTCTCTTTAAGTGGACTTACTGGTTTTTTCTTTCTTGCGGCTGTCATAACTACCTCGTTCAAAAGGGGCTTAAATAGACTTCAGCCCTAAATAACACAATACACCAATGTATTGCATTTGTCTATACGATATTTTTTAAGAGAAATCAGTCACTTGCGCTATGTCATGAGTATCTTCCCTAGAGTTGGCCTTGAAAGGCCATGTGGATAGGAGTATTATGAACTCCAAGTTCTTTGAAAATCGAATAGTCTTTTTCGTCTATCGGGTGGGCTTGCTATGAGAGTAGCTCGCACAATTGTCACCCAAAACTTAGAGCAAAATTTTGAAGGCTCTGATTGGTTGAGTGCAACTGAGGCTGCGACTTACTTGCGAATTTTTAGCAAGGATGGAAGTCCCTGTACTGCGCGAATTCGCAACCTTGTAAATCAAGGACGGGTTCCGTTCTACAAACCCTATGGACGATTGTTGTTCAAAAAGTCTGAACTCGAACGGCTGGTTGAATCTTCCCGTAAAGGAGGATTCAAATGCCTATAAGTACATATGTAGACCAAAAAACGAATGAAACTTTATTTCGAGTTCGGATCACAAGAAGTAGTGCGACTCACCCAGGAGTTGTCGTCGATAAAAGAGCGCAGGGTTATAAGTCAAAATCTGAAGCCGAGCGCGCTGAGAAAAAGCTCTTTATCCAAGTCGAACGAGAACTCCTAGAGGCCGAAAGCCGAAGCTGTAAATGGGAATCTCTTTTAGAGGAATGGGAATTGTCTGCCAAAGCTGGCGACATCTTTATTCGAGAGATCACTGTCGCTACGATCATGGATTACGTTGATTTAATCAATCGCTGGACGGCTGATTGGATGAAGCTTCATGTAAATGAAATTGATCGTGCAAGAGCGTGGATGACTCTTGATCGTTGCGAGCGTGAGATTTCCATCGCACGTCGTAAGCGACTGAGAACGGCGATTGATGCCATTTTTAAATGGGGAATTGTATCTGGAAGAATCAAGGGAATGACAACCATTCCGACGGAAGGATACAAGTCTACGCGCAAAGAAGAAGAGAAGATGCCCGAGATTTTAAATCTCGAACAAATCAGAACTCTTCTTTCATACGCCCAAACAGTGAATCATCCTTGGTATCCAATTTGGGCTTTAGCCCTTTTCACAGGGATGCGTTCGGGTGAACTCTACGCGCTAGAGTGGGATCAGGTCGATTTCGAGAACAAGGCTCTTTACGTCCATAAAAATTGGACGAATAAAACAGGATACGGTCCGACAAAGGGTCGTTACTGGAGATCTGTTCCTATCGAATCTGAGCAAGTCTTGAATCTCTTAAAAGAGATGAAGGTTAGGAGTGCGAAGGAAAGGCATGAGCCCAATCGCAAGTTCGTCCTTCATCATTTCAAGAGTTGGACGGATGGAGAAGCCGCCAGCATCCTGCGCGAATTTTGTGTGGGTTCTGGACTTCCTTCTGTTCGGTTCCACACCTTAAGAGCTTGCTTTGCAACCCAGCTTGTCAGAGATGGCATCGCTCCTGCCGTAGTCATGAAGATATGCGGTTGGAAAGATCTAAAGACCATGCAGCGGTACATCAGGCTTGCAGGGATTGAGGTCAAAGGGGCCACTCAAGGGCTGAAGCTTCTCCCAGAGCGTGAGGTCATGGGCCGAGTCGTAAACCTATTCAGACAACAGTAAAGACTAATTCATGCCTTCTAGTTTGAGGTGTGGTTATTTGAGGTTATGTTCAAATGACTGGCAATCCACTGGAAGGGGTGACTTAAGTTCTTGATTTTACTCAGGAGCCGAGGTCACCTCCAATTTTGGGTTCTTCTCTTTCGGTTCTTCAGGTTCTCTTCACACATCTGTTGATAGATTCAAAAAGTTCTACAAAGACAAGCAGTTAGCACTCTCAAACGATAGTTGTCGACGTTTCTGTCCCTATAGCTACATTTCTTTATTTGCTAAACTCAAAAATTGCACGAATTCGAAGCCGCAGTGACTAACAACTGATCTCTTGAATACATTTATTGGCCTCACAACCAAAAGTCTCATTATGAGACATGAAAATGAAACCAGAGCTTTTATAACATTCCTAAAGGGCACAACCTTGGCACTTCCTTTGCCCTCTAACATAGGAAGAGGTGAACCATGGTTCAAGCGAAGCTCTATGCAAAAAAAATTGAAACTACCAGAAATATTGCAAACTTTCTGTCCTGTGGTTGGTTCGCCGCAACCCTACTGCTCACCTCTCCTGTGCAAGCCTTAGAAATTCCGTTTCTAAAAGGTAAAAAAAATGACGTAAAACCCAAAGCTGAAAAAATAGAACAAATTCTCATTGCAGTTGATGGCCTCAGCCAGAATGCTTTTTTTGCAGCCCAAAAACAGGGCTTATTTCAGCAATTTAAAAATAGCAGTGCCCACATTGCCCCCTTCCCAACTATGACTGACATCTCCTGGGCAAAAATGACCAAGACGGTAGAAGTTTTTGGTGCTTCGGGCAGAATAAAATCTGTTGAAGCTACTTATTTTGATGAATCCACAGAGTCCATTCAAGGCGACCCACGAGATTACTACCGCCGCTTAGCTGCTCCAAAATATTATATGGGCGCCTTTCAACATTACTTTAATCCTTATGTCGAAGGGCTCATGTACTTTCCGACTGAAGAGGTCCCCAAACTTGAAGTCAAAACTGTAATTGATAACGTGCTAGCTGCAAAACCACAAAAGGTCATCACTGCCTACTTAGGTGCTGTGGATTCTATTGCGCACACCCAGGCAAATAGACTCTTCCCTATTCTTAAACTTATAGACAGTGAACTCAAAAGACTCGAGATAGCTCTCAGAGCTAGAGGGCAAACTCCAGAAATTATTTTAGTCTCAGATCATGGAAACATTGGCCGTTTCCAAGAAGGACAGCCCGAAGTTGAACTTCACGGCATCGACATTGCCAAACATTTTGAAAAAAACGGCTTTAATTTTGTACAACAGCTCAAGCAACCTAAGGACTTAGCTATGCCTCTAATGGCTCTTGGCACTTGGGGCCCAGTCTATGTGAAGGATAGAAAAAACATTCTTTCCATCATTAAAACACTCACTGCCGAAGAGTGGTTTGACCTTGCAGCTTATCTTAATAAAAACAATGCACAAGAAACCCAAGTTACTGTGATTTCAGCTAAAGGTTATGCGACGATCCAATACCTCAAACATACACAAAAATACTATTACTATACACAAGGCAACCCGCTTCACATTCCAGCAAACTACATTTCAACATCACAAAAAAAAGTAGCTCTCTCTAAGCAAGATTCTTTAAGTATTTCTGCCGCCACTCAATACCCAGATGCCATTCATCGTTTAGTGGAGTCTGCATCCAACAGGGACTTTGATTTTCCAGACATCATTATAACCCTTAAAGATGGTTATTATATCAAATCATCACTAGGTGCTTTTACAAAGATGGTCAGGACACATGGCTCCCTGACAAAAAATTCTTCCCTTGGTATCGTTGCCAGCACCCAACGAAGCCTCCCCGCAAGTATTCGCTCTGATGAAATTTTGAGTGCATTTGGTATTCAAGCTCAAACTCTTTTTGGCGAAACATACTCTAAAAACAACCTGCCCCTCAAAGAAAAGATTTCTAGTTTAAAACAGACGACAAAAACTGGAGTGCCCACTCAGGCTCGCGATTTTTCCCAAAAGCGTATTTTCCAACACCTCACTCGTTTTGTCTCAGACACTCGACCTTTCTTTGTTGTCTCTGAAATCAAATCATTTGCTGATGCCTTTAAATTTGATCCCCTTCAAAAGCAAAATCCAACAAGCCTCACTCCGCTTAATTTTGATATTTCTAAATTTGATGTTGCCACGATGCTCACTCCTGATGATATCGGGGCCATCACTGACGCTGTTTTAACTTCTGGCTCCATTGAAAATCTCAGTAAAGATGCACGCATTCAAAATCTCAAAGGTAAAATTGAATCCCTTCAAGGTAGCAAACAACTTTCTTTAGATCTACGCGATGGAGGGAGCCATGAGGGCCTCATTGAATCAGTGCGTAGCTATCTTTTACCGAGCAAAAGAGCTGCTATGAAGCTCTATCAACTGCCCTACCTTCTCGAAAAATCTATCACCATTCAAGAAAAACCTATACTGCCAGAAGCGAGAGACGCAAACTTTGCAAGCTATTGGCTCAACTATCGAGATCGACTAGTACTGCAAGCAAACTTTTTAAATAAACAGACCAAAGAAAAATCCGTTGCAGCAAAACTCTTTGAGCAAATTCAAAACGAGAATGAGCTTGAGGAGAAAATCTATCCCACTAGCCTCAATAAGGTTTATAATAAAAATCTCTCAAGTCTAACCTTGGTTTATGTGCCTGGTATCTATAATGCTATTTTTGATAAAGAAATTTTTAGCTTAGGTCTCAACTCCCTCGAAGACGATCTTGGTCTTCGTGTGCTTCGCCCTTCAGTCTTTTCTACTTGTTCATCAGAATACAATGGTAAAATACTCAAGGACTTCTTACGCAAAGACTACAATCAGAGAATAGCGAGAGGGCAAAGCGCTCCCAAATACCTCTTCCTGAGTTATTCAAAAGGAGCTGTAGACACTCTTCACTATCTCCTGCAAGATGGTGAGTTTGTAGCCAACAATGTGGCGGGAGTTGTCTCTATAGCAGCTCCCCTCCACGGTTCTTCTATTTTAGACAAGACAGACCTTCCCTTTGAGATAGTGTCAGCACTTTCAGAACAGGACTCTCCAGAAATTTGCAAAAGCAAACAAACTGCAGCTAAATCCATCACTCCTTCTAATATGCAAAGCTTTTGGAGAAAGAATGAACGCGCTCTCACTGGGCTAACACGTTACTATTCAGTGACTTTTGTGAGTGAGCCAGAAAATTCACATATCTTTATGAAAGCCACAAAGCTCATTGCTCAGTTCGATGAAGACAATGATGGCGTTGTGACTGCAAGCTCATCAAAGTTCCCAGCAGGGCTTAACGCTGTGGATTTAGGGACCATAAAGGCCGATCACTTGGCTGGCATCTTAGCCTCATCATTTAATCAAAAGGTCTTTTTAAAGAGTCTCGTCCATACTTTGGCGGAGTTAGAAGCCGACAATGATGCTAAAAACCTCAATTGGAATATCACCTCCATGATTGATAAGGCCAATCAAGAAGCTCATAAAACAAACTACTACTATGTTTTACAGCAAAAAAGTGGACGTATTTCTAAAATGCCAACAAATGCGCGGCATGGACAGTATGTTCCTGAGCTCTCAGAAAAAATCACTAATACTTACCGTCTTAATAAACTAATCATGCCCAAGATGTTTGATCCGGCAGATTCTTTTGAACCTACGGTCAAACTTCCTTCTTCTGAAATAAAATATGATCCCTATACAATGTTAGATGTGGCTAAATTGCCAAATTTAATGGCCAATACAAAAGTAAAGCCGACTCTCAAGCAAGAATTTCCTCAGGGTATTAACATTGAGTTTAACCACAAAAATGTGGTTCACTTTAGAATGGATCACCAATTCAACTACGAAAGTCGATCGCCACTAGGTATGGATGACAACCCCAAATCGGGTTATGCTGCCACTTCCTTTATGAATGAAAAGAATTGGTTAGCCATGCGCAGTGATCGTAACTCAATAAGATTGACGACATTAGCTTATCGCTTTTCTCCTGTAGAGTTTGCTCGTATGCATTTAAAACTCGCAGTCACTAAGGGTGTTGCTGGCGCTGACCCCGTTAAAGGTAAATCAGGTATCGACGATTCTGCATTTCAAGTGTGGTTTACCATTAGAGAGGGCCGCTCCAATAATGACAGAAGTATCGTCGATATCGACAATGACAAAGTTTTCTTGTTTGGTTACTACTGGGGCGATCCCGTTTCTGGAGAAAGACGTCACCAGGGTGAAGTTTTTGAAAACTGGTACTCAGATAAAAATGTAGTCGTGGCAACACTTCCGCATGCAAAACAATTACTCTTAAATGATGAGGACATGCTTGGCAAAGCTCTAGACTTTGAAAGAAACTTAGCGGCTGACCTTAAAAAAGCTTTTCCACATAAGAATTTGGAAGATTTAGATATAGTAGCCATTACGATTCAACATGATAGTAATGACGCTAGCGATTCATCAGAAGCTTACTTTAAACATCTTCGCTTTTTACCTTAAAATGTTTCTTAGAAAAAGAAGAGCCACCAGGAGTCTATCCCTCCTGGTGGCTCTTCTTTTTTTATAAAAGACTACGTTAATTTAATTTTTCGAAATCATCTAAGGCCCATACCCTTGCCTCTTCGATATGAGCGCACTGCACTGCTGATTTTCCCTCCAGAGTTGCAATAGTGAGAGCCAATCTTCTCACTTGTAGGGCCCGACGTGGATTGAGATTCTCCAGTGCTAAAAAGCTAGATCGTCCTCTTTCTGCTTCAAACCTTTTTAATTCCTGATCGCTCAAACGTGAAGTCTGCAACGGCACTTCCACAACCTGAGATCGCACTGCCTCCACTTTATTGAGAATATCCAGTGCGCTTCTTCCCGATTCTTGTAAAGGTGCTTTTTTGAAAATCTTAAAAATTTGAAAGCGATCTAAGACTGGGCCTGATAACCTCTCGCGATAGGACTGACATTTGCTCAAAGTGCGACGGCAGAGCACTTGACCATTTGGAACCCACTTGCCACAAGGACACAAATTAGAAGTTGCAATCACTTGAGTTTGTGCCGGAAAAACTTCCCAATTCCCACCTCGTGCAATACGCAACTTTCCCTCTTCCATGGGTTCGCGCAAAGACTCCTGCACGCGAGGATGAAACTCTAAAAACTCATCCAAAAGTAAAACCCCATGATGGGCCCGAGTGATTTCTCCATAAAATATTTTTTGCCCCCCACCCGTCATCGCCATCGGAGTGACAGTATGATGAGGAGCAATCAAAGGGCGCCAATGAAGTTGTAAATCCTGACAGCGCAACCTCGCTTCAAGTATTTTCTCCTTACTTGGAGAAGAGGCTAAAGCCCACAATGCTTTGGCCATAGTTGTTTTGCCAATTCCTGCAGGGCCTGCGACAAACAAATTGTGACCACCGAGTGCCGCCAATTCAAGGATTCTAGATTGTTCAAAACTAAAGCTGGGCCCCAAATATTCCAAAGGCCGGCTGATAGCTTGCTCTAATAAACGTTCCGGACCTTCATGAAAAGTCAGTTCTTTTAAATGAGATAAACTATAAAAATGAAAATCAGTTTCCGCTAAATCCATTTTGCCAGTAACCACAGAATGCCCCTGCAGTTTCCAGCGTCCCACCTGAAAAAGATCTTCAGGCACCGAGAGCTGACCATCGAGGCTGAGTTCTCCGTATATAATTTTTTTTCTGATTTCAGAGGGCAAAAGTATTTGATTGGTCTTGAGCAAAATCCCCAACGCTACCGCAAGCTCTAAACCCCGTGAGCTTTTACGAAAATGAGTGGGCTTAATATTGACGATAATCTGATGAGTTTTAGGAAACTCGTAACCGCATGCTTGAAATGCGGATTTTAAACGAAAGATGCTTTCTTTGATCAACTGATCTGGCAAACCTAAAAACTGCACTTGAGGAAGGCCTGGTAAAAAGGCAATTTCAATTTCTACAGGAACCAATTCATTTTTGTCGTGAACTAAACTTTTTAATATCATGCGGACTGGTAATGCAAAAAATGAATTCCCGCAAAAATAAAAAAGGCCTTAGATGGAACTAAGGCCTGTGCGCAGTTCGAATTTCTATTTAGTTTTACAACGTACCTTCACTGGCTTTGATTTTTGCCAGAGGGTGGTGCTCCTCGAGAGTCTTGGTCATTGCTTGTGAAGTCACCGAAGTGTAAATCTGTGTGGTTTGAATACTCGCATGCCCTAACAGCATTTGAATGGATCGCAAATCAGCACCCTTTTCTAAAAGAGCCGTAGCACAACCGTGTCTGAAACGATGAGGATTTACAGGTTCCGCAAAACCTGCCTTAGCAGACCATGCTGCTAACCATCTCCACACATCAACACGTGAAGGTCTATTGCCACGGTCATTAATTAAAATAGAAGGCGTAGCATCTTTAACCATGAAAGGACGCACTTCTTTTAAGTAATGCATTAGGGCTTCATAAAGCTGTTCCGTCAAAGGAATCAAACGCTCTTTATTACCTTTACCTAAAACTTTAACCCATCTCTCTGAAGGGTTGAAATCATTGATATTTAAACCAATCAACTCCGTCACGCGGCAACCCAATCCGTAAAGGAACAACAGCGTCAACTGATTGCGAACAGTGCGGTGCTTGTCTTCTGCTTCACTCGCAGCATACAAAGATTGAAACTCTTCAAAAGTAAGAACTTTGGGCA
Organism: Bdellovibrionia bacterium; assembly: GCA_046570065.1. Taxonomy (GTDB): domain Bacteria; phylum Bdellovibrionota; class Bdellovibrionia; order Bdellovibrionales; family Bdellovibrionaceae; genus JBKHVM01. The sequence goes on along the minus strand of JBKHVM010000026.1, from coordinate 23,357 downwards.
AAGTGACTTTAACTTTGGGTGGTCGAAGTTCTCTCAGCTCAGGACACTTTTGCCCCTTTGTTTCGCAGAACTTAAAATACGTCCTCAAGCTTGAGATCACTCGTGCTTGTGAACGAGTAGAAAGCTTATGCTTACGCATAAACTCATAAAAGCCCTGAACAGTACCTTTAGGGTTTTGTTTTTGATAATCCTGGTAGAGCTCAAGATCGCGGCGATAAGCCATCACCGTGTTGAGCGATCTACCTCTTACATGCTGCAAATCTTCAAAGAAGTCGATCCAAAGAGGTAATTCCATAGAGCAAATTAGACGAAGCTTTCAGAGGGAGATCAAGTTTTATTATGCTTCATAATTGCGTTGCATCAAACACCAAGAGAGCCCCTTGGGACTCTCTTGCTTTTTGCGGACTCGTTTCTTTTAAAATATTACTGAATATTTGTGAAGAAAGCACCGCAGTTGCGACCAGCCACACTCTTGATAGTGAGAATACCTTTTACGCGAACCACACCGTTTGTGTCTTTCCACATCATACCACTGCTTAACTGCATACGGATATTTCCACCCGCCATAATTTCTGGGATCGAAAGATTTGTAGCATTGGACATCTGCCCAACCTGAACCGTTGTCATCGCGTAGTTGCCTGGATTAATGACACAACCTTGGTTACCGCCATAATACCGAGCATTCTCATCACCAATTGGCTGCGCAACACTAAAAGTTCCCTGTATAGTTACTGGCCCAACATAAACATTGTATGCCGTTTGCGCTACTGTACCAACACCACCAGCTGTTCCGTACATCTGACCGTTGACAATCGACACTGGAAAATCAGTTGGATGTGCAGACTCAGAAACCAAGTTAGTTAATAAAATAGGCTGAGCTATCCCAGCACAGTTAGCGCAGACACCTGGATTAACCACAGCCCCGTTACCACTAGAGCCGCCGCCTTTTTTGTTATTTCCACAAGCAGTTGCCAAAAACAATCCCGAAACGATGAGCATCCATTTGAGTGAGTGAGTTAGTGTTTTCATAGTTTACTCCCGTTTTTAAATCCTTCCATTACTTAATAAAATCTATTGAAAAGCCTGTGACTGTACATACCCGCTGAATCTGCCTAACTTACGGTAAGAGTCAGAAGGATAGATCGATGTTTTCTGAATCACATGATTCGAACGGCAATCATAAGGACCTGTGTACACATACCAGCAACTACGATAAGGTGATTTTGGAGCCAAAGTCTGAGCAAAGTTACGGTACCAGATTTCTCCACCGATGATCGAGCCACCTTGTCCATCGTTTTGATTTACAACTTCATCAATTACGAGAACAATTCCGCCAATATCATCTTCAAAGAATCCGCTAAATACTTTTTGGCCACCACTCATAAACCAATAATTGTAGTTGGCATCACTAAGACCGCTATCACGCAAACCACTCATCGAAACATTTTTTGCATTATCCGCTTTAAACACACCTTCGTAACGACGACCTACATCCGTATAAGAGATGCGTACATCCCCATAGAACTTGTTGTTACCATCATTTTTTAAATTCAAAGCAATTTTAAAGTCTGTTGGATAGTTCAGAGGACGAGTTGCCACATAAGTGTTAAACTCTTCCAATGACACCGGAGAAAAAGTAATACCTGTTCCGCCTGGAGTGACCGTAGTCCCCGTACCACCAGTTCCAGTCGGTGGCGTCACCACAGCTCCCACACCGGATCCTCCAACAATAGGAGTTGTGGCATTGGTGCCTGTGTTCGATGTGGACTTAGATTCTTTCGCACAGCCCACGGCGAGCAACAGAGATGTTGCTAAAACGAGTGTGGTTTTTAAATCTAGGTTTCTCATACGAACCTTCTTTCCCATTAAGTTTGTTACACTCACTCCTATTGCGAAGGCCGTACCACTTTGTTTTTTTTGCTAATTAATTGCTTAACCCATTGATCTTTCGTAGCTTTCTCGAAGTGATACGACTCAGGTTGAGACATCGACTCAGAGGCGAAGTGACACTTTTCCGCCATGGCGACAATTTGCGCTTACTCACTCTTACTAAACTGAAATAAATGCCGTACTGGAAGAGGAATAAACCGGAGCAAAGTCAGTTTTTTTAATACCTATCCTAAAATACTGCTAAAGTTTTTTTTACATTTACCGAGAAGGCTCAATACAAGACATTCATATGGAGATGAAAACATGAAAAGCAGTTTATTCAACGCCTTTATATTTGCAACTTGCGCTCTTTTTGCTGCAAGAATTATCTTAAGCTTTTAATTTGCGCTAATGGATAATAGTGCTTAAGGATCCTCTGAAAAGAGTATCCTTTTTGTCCCAAATCACGACTGCCCCACTGACAGAGGCCTACGCCGTGGCCATAGCCAATGCCTTCAAATTCAAAACGATCGCCATGATCAACCACTCTAAAACGAGTGCTCTTAAGACGATCAAATCCCAACCAGGACCGCAGCTGATTTCCCGCCACTGAGAACTGCTGCTCCCCAACGTAAAAAACGACTTCCCGATGAGACGCAATCTCTTTTTGTCCCCAAGCTATTTCAGGCAGAACCGCAAACTCAAGCTTTAATTTTCTCGCAATTTTTGTAAAAAACTCTTCTTTTGAAAGTGAAAAGTTCCAACGCGACTTTTTTCGTGTGGCACAGGTTTGATCACGAGCGGTCCCAAAACTTTCACCTCCAGCCCATACGTCAGTGGGAGTCAGCGTCTGTCCTCCACAATCTGCATGATAGAATGCTTTCAGCACTTCGCCGCTCTGATTAATTAATTTGTATGAAGAAACACTGCGCACGGCTTTTACAACTTTACTGTATTGCTCGGAGCTGATATCTCGCTTTTTGAATACTTGGTCTAACACTGTAGCTTCAACATCAAAACTTTGTTTAACACGCTCTTGCTGAACTGCTTTTAAATATGACTTGGCAGCCACGGCTTGCGCTTTTAAAGTTTCGAGAGGCCAGTTGGTTGGCATCTCCGAAGCTAAAACCCCAATCAAGTAATGCTCCAGATCTTCAAAAGCAATGAGAGTCATGCCGCCCTTTTCTGGCAAAACATCCACTTTATTAGGAATGAGTTTAGAGCCTAGACGGAGTTGATCTCCCGAAATTTGAACTTTTGTACGAATAGACTTGAAATAACTACCATCGACTTTTTTGATGAGCACTTGCCGAGGAGACTTCTGAAGTAGTTCAAAAGAACAAAAACCTTCACACTTAAAGTGATTCTTAACTTTGATGTTCCGACCTTGGATCAACAATCTTTCATAGTTCTCACCCAAACGGATACGCACGGTATCTGCAACGGCAGAAGAACCCGCAAATATTACGACCAAGGTCATTACGTTTAGGAGGAATTTTTGTGATGGCATACTTCCTAAGTATGCCGAAGGACTTTAGCCTTGATAAGTCTAGCTTTGGCTATTACTTACAGCGTTTGGATTTAAGTCGAGTCTAGCGCTTCTTAAAGAAACCAGAAACAACATCTTTGAGATCCATTTTTAGAAGATCCCCTTTGCCTTTGCCACTTTCTAAAAGCGAAAGCTCGCGTTTGGCAGGTAAAAAACTCGAATCAATAGCAATACTCTTTTGAAAAGATCTCTTTGCTGAGTTTAAATCGCCGCGAGCTTTAGAATACAAACCCATCACAAAAGGAAAAAGGCTGTCGTATTTTTCATCAGGAGAAACTTGAGTCATCTCAATTTCAACATCTTTGAGCTGAATTAATTTCTTCTGACCTTCCTCTTTTTCAACTAAACCCACTTTTGCCCAAGCTAACATCAGATGAATCTGATACGCGGTAGGATTTAAGGCATAAGCCTCTGACAATAAACCAAGTGCTTTTTGTGAGGAACCTTTCTCTAGAAGCTTACGTCCCTCTTCAAATAGAGCATTGGCTTTGAGTTTCTTTTCGGCTTCGGCTTTCTGCGAGGCCACTGCCAAGACAGCCCTCTGTTGTGAGTCTTGCGCTACCGAAAAAGCCTCAGTCGCTCTTCTATAAATTTCGTTGTAAACTCTATAAAGATCAACATCTTTATCGCTAGGCATCTCGCCTAAAATGGAAACAAATTCAGACAAAGACTGCTGAGGGTCACCGGCACTGACTGTTGAGGACTCAATAAACTGATAAATTTCAAAAGGAGTTTTTCCATCGATTTGTGACAAAATATTAGTTAAAGCAACCAACTGTTCATCACGACTCTTGAAAGACTCTCTCTCTTTAAAGACAATCAAACCTCTTGTCAGTAAGAAATGTAAGGCTTTATAAACAGCATCTTCATTAAACTTCTTATGACTCAATATTTTACTAAGTGTGCTTTCTTTTTTGATTTCCGAAATCAAACCATCAGTGGTCTCCACAAGACTCATTTTAAGTGCCGGATGATCTTCAGAAAAGTTCTTTGACAACACAATTGGATTACTTGACCAATTGATATAGAGATTCTTCAGCCATGCTGTCGGAATCTTTGAAGCAATCCAGTCATGGAGAAAGCTTAGTAAAATTTCTGAGTCAATATTGGGGTGAGCCATTTCAGTCTCAGCAGCCGCAAAATTGATTTTTACTTTTTCTGAAGTAATCGTCCTTGCCAGTCGAAGATTCATCTGCTCTTCTAAAATAAACTCAAATGCATGAGGACTCAACTGATTGGCCTGAATCAAATATTCACCCAAACGTCTTTCTTTTTTCATCGACAAGGCCATTTGCACATCATTAGGTAAAGCATAACCACTTTGAATCAACATCTCTCCTAAAAAGGTAGTGTTGTCTTCGATATCGACTCCGACAATGTGCCCTTGGCAAAAGGTTATACTAGAAACACTTTTATTGGGATAATAGATAAAAAAGTTTCCAGAGGAAGCTGTTTCAACTAAAAGTGAATACACAAATGGCAAATCGTATCCACTGATCTCTTCAATTTCTTCGATGACTTTTCTTTTTTTACGAGCAGTAATATCTGGATCCGAAAAAATTCCATACAGCTTTTTTCGTAAATTTAAATTTGTTGATGCTTGGAGAGTGACTTCTTCTTTAACTGTGAGATACTTTAAAGCATCTTGGATGTTGAATGGTTTCTGTAAAAAGCCCTCAGCTTTAGTTTTACTAACAGCTTCACTCACGAAAGACTTATCAACAAAGACACCACTCATCAAAATGACTTTAAATTTGGAAGCTGGAAACTGTTCATAGATTCTCAACACAGCATCTGGGCCGGCAGTCCCCGGCAAAAGACAATCCACAAAAAGAAAATCAATTCTATTCGTTGAGAGAGTTGAAAGAGCGTCTTCTGCACGATTGGCAACAAAAGGCACATGCCCTGCCCGCTGAAAAGCTTCGGACATTGCTGACGCTAAGGTTGCATCATCTTCAAGAATAAGGACTTTAAAAGACTGATTACTCACATCTGATTTATCGGTTTTTAGAGACAAAACAAAAGATGGCCCACAGAAACTGGACCATCATCTAGATCGGTAGGATTACTTCATGTTTGAAATAAATTTAAAATACTTGGCTTGAATAACATCCATTTCAAGCTCATTGCCATCTTCATCCTTTACAGACTCTGGTGGCGTTAACTTGCCATCAGAATACTCTTGGCCGTATCTAAATAAGACATTCATCTCGCTGCCAGAGTCATCATTATAGTAAGGAACATAAAATGAAAGCACCTTTGCTTGAGGCGGCAAGAAACCATCAACCATATTGATTTGGTCTACAATAATTTTGGGGCAATTCTGCAGTTGAATCGTCCCAACTTGCAAACCACTTAACCACTTAATCCATTCTCGAATTCCACATGAATTGATACTTTTAAGATTTTGCAGATTCATATCGACTTCACTGTGGCCAGCAAGATTAATTAATGAGAAATCTGCATCTTCGTCAATAGAACCAGACATTGTAAGAATGGCTTTACTTCCTTGGCTTTGTACTTGAAACTCAAATTTTGCCATTGCTGAACCTCCGTTAATAGAATCTATTGAATACCTTCATTTTTGACCACAAAAAACGTGACATCATCGACCAAAGGAGCGTTTTGCCGATAGTCGCTAAAAGTCTCGACAAATGACCTAACACCATCTTGCACATTGGGATAATTTTTAAAGCTCGAAATTAAGCATTTTAAAAATTCACGCTCGCCCATACTCTCACCTTGAGGATTTTGAATATCAGGAATGCCGTCTGTGTAGAAAAACAAATAGTCTCCAAAATCAAAGGGCACCGACACCTCTTGATATACAGTCTCACGATTTTGACCAAGTCTTGGATTTGTTACATCATTTAAAGGAATCAAAGCTTTCTTTTTAAGAGGTTCATCAGATTTCTTAATCAAAAAGGGAGCTTCGTGAGAAGCATTGGCATAGGTTAATGTACCTTGAGTGATGTCATAGGCAGCTAAAAAGAAAGTCATCATGATCTTTCCTTTAGACACATCATAGATAGCACGATTGAGAAGAGTCATCGCTTCTGCTGGTCCTACATTTAAATTCTCAATAATTGTTGAGGCAGACTTAGCTGCGGCGGTGATCAAAGCAGCAGGCACTCCGTGCCCAGTGGCATCGCCAATCCACAAAAAGATTTTGCTCCCAATAGCACAGTAATGCCACCAGTCGCCACCACACTCACTAGCCGGCTCGTAAAATCCACTGATTGCCAATGGCCCCATGGCACCGCGAGCTTCGGGAAACAAAGTCTCCTGTACCGTTCTGGCCGTATTGAGTTCAGACTCCATGCGAGCTTTTTCTGCCGTTTGCTCTAAGAGACGTTTTACTTCTTCGGCCATCACGTTAAAATTCTCAGCAAGGGCTCCAACTTCATCTCGACTCGTCACTTGCACATTGATGTCAAAGTTACCCTCTGCAACCTTCTGTGTGGCTCTAAATAGACTCGTCAAAGCGGAAGTGAGTCCAGAAGATGCAACTAAACCAATGAGAACAGAAATAGAAACCAATAAACCAAAAAAGATTAAACTACGTTGAGTTAGAATCTTTACGGCACCCAAAGCTGCTTGTCTCTCAACTGCAGTCACAACAAAAAGATCTGCAAAACCAACTCTAGAAAACGCCACTAATTGTTCTATGCCTTTTTGATCCCTAAGAGTCTCAACTCCTTGCCCTACCAATGCACTACTATTATTTAAAAACTGTGGTGATATAAATTGCTTAAGATTTTTACCAGCCCAAGCTTGAGGTCCAAAATAAATTTCACCCTTACTAGAAACCAAAAAAGAGACTTGTGCCGATAAGCCAGTGAACAGCTCAGACAACTCACTAAGACGTAATGCTAAAATAAAAATGGCTTCTTCATTTTCTCCTTTTACTTTCTCCATAACTAACAAAAGATCATCTTGAAATGGTACCTTCACACTACGTGATTCAGTACCCATCTCTTGAACCATTTGGGTAAGACCTCCGCCCAAACGCGTAATAAAGCGCTGGGTTAATCCCTCGGACTTTTCGAGATGAGCTAAAATGGTAGGCTCAGCAGAGTTCGCACTTACCACCAGTACATTCTCCATTAAAAAATCATTTGCAAAAACTTGCCGTCCAATATCAGTAAATTGCCTCTGATTTAAATAGTCGGCAAAAATAGTTCGCGCCGAATAGAGTGAAGCATTGAGTTGTGTTTTGATTTGAGATGCTAATGTCCCAGAGAGATTGCTGGAAGAGTCAAAAACATAGGCAATTTTATCCGAAACAAAAATATTCCGCGCCATGAAGAGATAGGCAACTAACACTGCCAAAGGAAGAGAAATCACCAGCAACAAGACTTTATATCTAATTGATAATCCACGTTTTTTCACAAGTTAATCTTACCAGTATCAGAGGAATTAGCCACTATTCTACTGCTGTCTGGACTAAAGACCGTAAACATTTAACTTCCTTTTGCCGAAAACCTAAATAGGTAAAATCATGAAAAATTTTAGTCGCACAGAGAAGTTTATTTTTATATTAGCCTCACTCACCATGGGCTTATTTTCGTACCTGATGTACGATGATTCTATTTTATTTAAACAGACAGTGCGCTCAAACCTAGAAGAAATTGGTTCGATTGTTAATTCAAAAAACGATGTTCGCCGCAAAACTGTCACCGACCTTAGTTGGCTACCCACTCGCAACAACGAAAGAGTCTACCTGCAGGATACAATTTTTACAGGTGCTGATTCTGAAACTCAAATCACACTCAAAGATGGTTCTACATTAAAAATTGCTCCGAATTCCCTTGTTAAGCTCGTTAAGGATAATGGTGAGTTAACTTTAGACTTAAAGTTTGGTCAACTCTCCGCAAACTTATCTTCAAACTCGAACTTGAATTTAAAAACTGGAGATGAGATCAACAAACTCATAACCGAAAACGGAAATGCTAGCTTAGTAATTAAAAAAGCTCCAGGTAAAGTGGATCTGAGTCTAAATTCAGGAGAAGTCAGTCTTCGCTCAAAAACTGGTCAAACCAAAAATTTGCAAAAAGATAACCCCCAACTTTTTGCCAAGAACAGTAATAATAATCCAGATATTGAATTACAACCAACTTTACCAGTGATTGTTAAAAAAGCAGAAGAGCCAGTTGCTTTTTCATGGATCAACAAAGGTGGGCCCGTCTCAAAATACGAAATCGAAATAGCTCAGACTCCTGATTTTAACGCTCTACTGACTTCGATGAGCACTGAAAATCTTAGCATCAGCGTGAACGGACTTAAAGAACCAGGTGAATACTTCTGGCGCATCAAACCCTATGACAAAGTCGGCATCCCCCTAGAACCAACTTCACCCAAAAATTTTAAAATAAGCTTTCTTTCGCCTCCGGAGATGATTCAGCCTAATAGCGGCCAAATATTAAGTTATGAAGTCCGCCCTCGCCCCAACGAAGTCCCTACAGCTAATGTTCCTTTAAAGTGGCAAAAATTTTCAGAACCCTATGATTATCAGTTACAACTTTCCCTTACCGCCAATTTTGAAAAAGTTCTTCTCGATAAAACCATCAACGATACAGACGCTCTGACCATAAAAATGGGGGCAGGAAAATACTTTTCACGCATTAGAACTATCGCTCCCCAAGACGACACTCAATCCGAGTGGTCCGCACCTCTTTATTTTGAGTTGCAACTCAATCGAGCTAAAGGATTAGACGCTCCGGTCTTAGTTAATAAGATTGTTGAGTTCAATAAGCCAATTGAAAATAGAACACCAAGTGAAGATTCTACTCCTAAAGCAAAGTGGAGACCTGCCTATAACGCTACAAAATATAGAATTGAGATTTCAGCATCGCCAACATTTGAGATACCACAAAATGAAGAAACTAACAGCCTAGAGTTTGCATTCAACAACTTACCACCAGGGGCAAAATACTTTCGTGTATTTGCACTCAACGATGCTGGACTAATCTCTCGCCCCAGCGAAACTGGAGTTTTTAATCTCAATCTTGCACCTCCAAATATAAACCCTATTAAGCCTTTAGATATAAAAGGAAGCTCTGAAAATCAGACTCCTCCACCGCAAGAAGTGGTTTTGAGCTGGAACCCAACTCTCACTGCGAGCAAATACCGAGTTGAACTTAGTACACAAGAGGACTTTAGTGACTCCCAGGCTTTTGAAAGCCCGTCAGCACAAGTTAAAGTAAAACTAGAAAAACCCGGAACCTATTTTGTGCGCGTGCAACCTCAAGACAAAGACAATAAGGCATTGACAGAGTTTTCAAGCAGGCAACCTGCTGTCTATAACTATATACCGGTTGTACCTGCACCTATTCTCAAAGAACCTCTAGACAAAGCAACCGTCTTTTTACAAAAAGCTATGGAGCCATTTGTATGGCTAGAGTGGTCACCAGATATTAATGCCGCAAATTACGAAATTGAAGTGGCTACTGATCAAGCCTTTAAGAATAAAATCTTAACAACAAAAACAACACAAACCCGCTTTTTGCTTAAGGATCGTATTTCTTTAGGGAAAATCTACTGGCGGGTTCGTGGTTATTCAGCAAAAAGTAATGACGTCTCTGCATGGAGCCCTGCTCGCCAGTTTGAAATTATCTCCGAAAAGAACAAGGCTTTTATTGAATGATGCCAAAAACAATTTTTGATTCACTCTTAGAGCCAACTTTTGTGTTAGATGCTGCTGGCATCATTATCTATTGCAATGAGACGGCAGCCATTCTAGCTGGCTCTTCCGTGCGAAAAATTCAAAGACAAAAAGTGACTCTCACCTCTCTCTTTAGCTTTAGTGATCCACTGAAGGAGCTCGCTGATATTTATAAAATAACCGAGCCTACTCCCTACAAAGAAATTACTTTTTCCAATGCCAATGGCACAGAAGGCAAGACCCAAATCACTCTCCAATGTCTAGTTCCTCAACAAGAGTGGTTGGTCTTTATGAGAGATGTGACTCTAGAAGAAAGATTGCAGAAAAAGTATCGTGCGGAGCTAGAGCAAAAAGAAGGTCTGATCCAAGAGTTAGAGTCTGCTAACAAAAAACTAGAAGACTACTCTAAGAACTTAGAAATAAAAGTTGCAGAGCGCACTCAAGAGTTAACCAAAATCAATTCACTGATGGGTGCTCTCCTCAACTCACTAAATGATGGCTTTTTTGTTTTTAATGCTGAAGGGATCTGCTTAGAAGTTAGCTCAAACGCATGCACTTCAACTGTGGAGTGCAACCCTGCTGGCAAGTTTATTTGGGATGTGCTTAAACTTAACACTTCAAAAAGAGAGAATTTTCAGAAATGGATGACAACTCTTTTTGCTGAAATGCTCCCTTTTGAGGATTTAGCGCCCCTTGGCCCTAATAAATATGAACATTCGCAGAATCTGCAAATTGAATTGAACTACTATCCCATACGCACTCCTGAAAATTTAATTACTGGAGTTGTAGTTGTGGCATCGGATCGCACCAAACTCATTGCAGCTCAACAAGAAGCGGCTCAAGAAAAGGCTTTTGCAAAAAAGATTCTCACTTTAGTGCAAAAAAAGAAAGAGCTCAGCACTTTTATTGCTGAAAGCAAAAACCTCTTTGCCACTTCCTTTGCCCTGCTCAAAAACAATAAATTAAGCACCGCTGAGCATGAGGATCTCTTTAGGTTTCTGCATACCTTAAAAGGTGGCTCCGCTACATTTGGTTTGTTGGAACTTGCTAGCGCTCTTCACATTTGCGAAGACAGTCTCCACGCCCATGACCTCATAAGCCTCGGACACCAATTAAAAAATGCAGAAACTATCTTTAAAAACTTTTTGGATTTAGTTGTTCAAGTTTATGGCGAAAGGTTTTTGAGCTCAGACTCAGCAATTGAAGTTCAAAGCCAAGACTTAAAGAAGGCCACTCAACACTTACTCAGTCACAATCGTAGTCAGTTTTTTGGACAACTACTGCAAAAAAAATATCTTTTAACTTCGATCGATGAGTTGCTACTGCCGTACTTGGATTTCACACAAAACTTAGCTAGAGAAAATGGCAAAAAGGTACACGATATTCGCTTTGCAGGCGATAAGCTCTACCTCTCACGAGAGGTCTACTCACCTATTTTTTCTGCTTTCGTGCACATTTTTAAGAATTTCATAGATCACGCTTTAGAAACGCCAGAAGAACGATTGGCTCTCAATAAACCAGAGGGAGGCCTCCTTCACATCGAGTGTTCAATTCGTTCTGATTTTGTTTTGCTGGAATTTAGAGATGATGGCCGTGGAATTGATCCCACTAAAATTCGCCAGAAACTTTCCTCTCTGGGCGTGCACCATGAGTCTTTGAGCGATAGCGAAGTGCTGACTTTTATTTTTGCTCCCCAATTTTCAACACAAAGTTCTGTGACAGAACTCAGTGGCCGTGGTGTTGGAATGGATGCCATCAAATATCAAGTTGAAAAACTTGGAGGTAAGGTTGGAGTGAAAAGTCAGATGGGTGCCGGCACTACCATCGAAGTCCAACTCCCTCTCTCTCCTCACCTTTATGCAGAACCTACTGGTCAGCTACCGACCCTGCAAAAAGTCAGTTAGAAAAAAGTCATTTTAACTTTTAAAATGCTTGGCATAAGCTGCTTTAAGTTTATCTTCAAAAATTTTGCCCGAAAATGGCTTTACAATATATTGCGAAACACCTGACAAAACCGCTTCCGTAACTTGATCTCTTTCAGACTCTGAAGTTAAAAGTAAAAACGGTAACTGCTGAGTCGCTGGATTCGCTCTCACTTGTTTTAGTAATTCTAAGCCCTTCATCTTTGGCATATTCCAATCTGAAATGACTAGATCGAAGGGGACTCCATCGCCAATGGCCTTTAATATTAGCTTTAAAGCTTCTTCGCCATCTTCAGCTTCTGATAAATCTTTAAAACCCATGGTGCGCAAATGATTCCGCACCAATCCGCGAATAGAAGACATATCATCAACAACTAAAACTTTGCTTTCGAGAGGAAACATATATGAAGACTCCTCTTAAAAGATTAGGCCTTCAATTAGGGTTCGCCAAGTTTCCTCTCTGCAATTAAAGAAGAACTTGGCCCAAGGTAGGTATAGATTAGGGCTGGGCTTTGTCGACCCATAAAAAGTCAGCTCGAGGACCATCTTGTTGTGACGGAGCCATCTCTTGACTTAGCTCCTGAGGACTTAGGCCGTCCGAGTTAATCTGACTAAAAGTAAGAATATTCTGATGACCTCTTGCGCGGATACGATCTTGCAAACCACCCCCAAATTGAGAGTGAAATTCTCCCACTACGATCACAAGAACGTGTTGTGGGTTTTGCTTCATAAACTCTACAGCTCTCCAAGCCATAGTATCATCCCAAACGGATTGGGCTTGAAAGTATCTTTCCCCAGCAGCGGCATCCGGCAAGTGAGGCATCAATTTGAGGAAACGTTGGCGGTAAGTATCTCTGCCTACCTTAAAATCAGGAGGCAATAGACCTTTAAGAGCTGGGTCTAAGTTTTCTATGCCCTTTTTAGCCACTGCCGAAGTGATCATGCGCGGCGCATTAAGAGCTAAGGTATAGCCCCCCTCTTCTTTGAGCGGAAATTGAGCTTGGTCTCTGTAATATGAGAAGTCTGGCGATCCCCAATTGATGAGCTTCAAAAAGTCGCTCTCTGAGGTCATCCCATCTCTCCACATATCGACATGGGCTTGATCTGGGTAATAAAAGAACTCCATTCCCACAGACACCGTGAGTCCTTGCTGGCGCAACTGCTGCATAATTGCCACTTGTTGGTTCTGGTGGGTCTTAAATCCGTGGTTTTCACCGATAACAACCACAGTCCCCGGCCTAACCCCCTGTAAACTTTCAGAAAGTGTCACCTCTTTGAGGGTGCTTCCGTGAAACAAACCCGTTGAGGCACAGGCAATCTGTGTGAATAAGCTAAAAACTAAGAAAGAAACCGACATCTTTTTCATAGAGCCCCCTTTTTTTGGAAATCCCTATTTTGACTGTTGAAGTTTAGATTTATTTTTGATACCTTGAGCCCCTTTGCAGGGTCTCACTGTTTAATCTTTTATGCCTTTGGCCTAAAGGAAGCAAAGAGAAACGCAAAAAAGTTAGCAAAATATGTAAATTATTAAAGAACATTTTTGCTGAGTGAACCCCTACTTAAGCTTATTTTTAGAACTGCTCTCTAGAAGGTTTTAAAGGTGCGTTCACAAAACAAAAATGGATCTAACACAGAACACGTTGAGTTTTATTATTTAAAAAAGAGGAGCTAGCAATGGCCAAAAAATCAGGAAGAATCATTGTGACTTTAGAGTGCACTGAAGCTCGCGCAGAAGGTAAACCTGTTTCTCGTTACACTACGACTAAGAACAAAACTAAGACTCCTGGTCGTTTAGAGAAAAAGAAGTACAATCCAAATCTTAAGCGTCATACTGTTCACAGAGAAACGAAGTAATGATCTTAACTGACAACGAAATTCTCCAGTGTATGGAAGCAGGCTCAATTAAAGTTGAGCCTTTTCGTCGTGAGTGCTTAGGAACTAATTCCTATGACGTGCACTTGGGAAAGACCTTAGCCGTCTACGTTGACAGTGTTTTGGATTCAAAGGCACACAATAAAATTGAGTCTTTTGAAATACCTGAAGAGGGCTTTGTACTCACTCCAGATAACTTCTATCTTGGTGTGACTGAAGAGTACACTGAGACTCTCAAACACGTTCCTTTTCTCGAAGGCAAATCGAGTGTGGGCCGCTTGGGAATCGATATCCATGCCACTGCTGGTAAGGGTGATGTTGGATTCTGTAATTACTGGACATTAGAAATTTCAGTGAAAAAACCAGTTCGAGTCTATGCGGGCATGCCCATCGGTCAGCTTATCTATTTTGAAATCAAAGGGGACATCATTAACCCTTACAACTCCAAGCCCTCAGCCAAGTACAATGAAAAAGTACACAAACCGGTTGAGAGCATGATGTGGAAAAATAAGTTTTAGTTTAATCTTTTTGTTAGAAATAAAAAAGCGGCTCAAGGAGCCGCTTTTTTTACATTCCACCTAACCAAAAATTCTCAGCCGGTGCCGCTGGTGGTTCGGGTTGAGGATTCTTTTTCAAATACTCTTGTGTTTCACGAGCTAACTTCTCCGCCGCTGCCTTCTTTTTTGCCTTATCTTTAGAAACTTGATCAGCAATATATCCTAAGATCTTTGAGATCTGTGTGCGATCCGCCCACACATCCCATTTATCTGGTTTGTTACGCCAATTGAAGAGGAACCTTAATTGCTCCCCGATCGTCTCAGGAGGCTTTCCATAGCGTAAAATAAAGGTAAAGACATCATCTAGATCTTCTTCTTTGATGGAACCGCTTGCCAACTGCTCTGCTGCCAACTCTAACATTAGAGCCTTAAACGAAGGAAAGGCCCGCAAAGCATCTGGTGTTGAAATAATGCCATCTTTATTGCGGTCAAATTTAGCATAAATCATTTCAATATACTGTACGACTTGAGGCACTAATGAGAGGTCCGAGTAGTTAACCAAACCTGCAGCATTATTATCGTATCCTGCAGCTTTGATAATATTCGTAAAATAAATGTTCCACTCACTCTGTGGCTGACTTTTTATGTACTCTAAATACCCCAAAGTTCCCGTCATCTTCAGAGGCATTTCTCGGTAATAAGCTGCGCGCACACAACCTAAAGCCACGCGGTCTTTAAAGCCTGGTTTACTCACTCCCGGCAAACATTGCTTAACCACTTCATCAATCATGGACTCATGAACATTGATGCCTGACCACAAAATCGAAATCAAATCTACTGCTTCGGCAAAAGAGATTAAATTATTCCCATCTCCGCGTGGGGTAAATATATTACCCTCTCTAAAGCGACTGGACATGAAAGTCAGATTCGTTTCATCCAAAAGCTCCAGCTGCACAAAAACAGGTCGCAATTGAGTGAAGGCAAATTCAGCTTCAGCTAAATTAAAACCTGCATAAGTCTGAATACGATTGAGATCGTTGGTGTAGGCATTGATTGCCAAACGCGCCAAGGATCTGTGAAGATTTATTTTAGCAAATGATTTCCAGTCATACTGCCAATCCACTTTGTTTGAAATATTCAAGAATGACTCATTGTTGACAGTCATCGGCACTGGAGAACTCAAACCTATTTGCAGTTCGCTCAAAGCTGGTGCTTTATGCACACTGTCCGTTGTCGCTGCTAAATCTTTACTCAAAACCTCGTTGATTTCACTGACAGACCATCGGGGCTTTTGATTAAAAAGAACAAGTCCCCATCGTTGTCCTTCTTCCCAAATCTTAAACTCACGAGCTATAAAATCCAAAGTGAGCATATTAAAATTTGGCTGATAGCTCTTCTCTAGACGAGCTTTTGGCTCTACTAAAAGGTGATCAAAAGCCGCATTTAACAAAGAAGAAATAACTTTTTCGTCAAACCCCTCAGGCAATGCACCAAGTGGTTCTAATTTTAACACTAATGAAAGTAACTGTTCTTTACTGATACCCTCACCATCAAACTTTTGCGCCAAAAGATCACGGAAAAGCGAAATACCTTTTGTCACAAGAATACTAAAGTTTGAAACACCTTGCTCATTATCAAGAGTGCTATCTTGGTTAAAATACTCGTAATAGAGATAAACACTATAAGCCCGCGCTCCTAGGCGCAAAAAGCTACTCCAGTTATTCCGCTGGATCACATCATCTTTTTGCCCGTAGGTTATGTTCTTTAACTCGACAATCGCAGGCAGAGCTTCGCTGACGATTTGAGACAAGGATTTTTTTGATTCATCTCCGGAGGGATAAAGCTTATCAATCTCATTTAAAAGCACTGAGAGATTTTCGAGTTTATAACTGGTCTCTAAAAGGGCGCCAAGCTCCTGCGCACTTGCCTCTAAGTTAAACTGAGCATCAGAGAAAAACTGCTCTGCATCTACGGGGTCCAAATAACTTGAATCCCAAGTGCGACCATAAACATCATAATAAGGCCAGAAGCGCTCAAAAATAAATTTTAAACGATTCACTTTCAATTTAGCAGTCTCAAAGTCGCGAGTAGACCAAGCCTCAATGGTACCGCCAAATGCTAATTGTTTAATCCTCATCAGTTCAACGATCAATTCATCTGAAATTTTAAACTCAGGCCATGCGCGCGAAAAAGAAAATAAAATATCAGAAAACTCTTCACGAGTAACAACACCACTTGGTTTAACTTCAACCAAATCCTTAAAAACTGAAAGTCCATCCTCAAAGGATCTCGCGACATAGGAGAGCTTTACTCCCGAGTTGGTTTCAGGAGCTGATTTAATAAAATAATGATATCGCAAAAACTGAACATAACCTCTAGCCCCGAGGAGCACAAAACTTTCCCACTCGTTTGGTGCCACCAAAGCTTCATCCCCGCCGGCGATGGCTTTTTTAACTTTCTTAACCACTGGCATAAAGCGATCGATGCTTTCAACAACTTCCCATTCTTCTTGGTAGAATTTTTCGAATTCTGCCATCAACTTCACAAAGTCATCTAAGCGGTAGGAAATAGTGTTACGAATTACCAAGCTCGATAAAGAACGTGCAACATCTTGAATAACTTCATTGCCCTCTTCGAAAAAGCGAACATCATTATCCGTTTGTTTGATATCCTTCCAATTCATGGTGAAGATTTTCATGTAAGGATTAAGTTTTAACGAAATCGCCTTAAACTCGCTAAAAACTCTGATTGAGTCTTCAAGCTCTTTGCGAGTGATGTACTCAAGGCTACCACCCACAAACAGTTGCTTGATGCGCATCATCTCTCGCTGAAGTTCAGGTGATACTCTTTTTCTCGATTTTTGATCAAAGAAGTTGTCTTCTAAGAAGGTTGTCAACTCTTGCACCGAGTATTGATCTGCTTTCGAGCCACGCACATATCGCTGAAACTTACTCATCGCCAAGTTCACACAATCCCAAGCGACCGCTAGCTCTTTTTCTTGAGCTTCCCCATCTAAGAACTTTGAAACCACAGGTAAAGCATCACTGAGACATTGCGTGCCTTCGATTTTTTGATCCTGCTGAGGTGGCGGTTCTTCACCAATTTTGCCTACACAAGACGCTAAAACGAGAGAAAATAAGATTAAACTCGCTGATCTAAAAAACATAAGTCATCCCACCATAGACACGATCATTGGCGCGATATTGATTGAGGAACTGCGAAGAACCACTCTCTTCGTCATTTACCCCTAAAATATCGGCCCCCATTACCAAGGCCCATTTCTGGTTTGGATAATAGAGGAACTCCGTATTGAACAAGCTACCTTGCTGTTCAAAATCGTATAACCACTTGAGGCGGGCCACTAAGGGCTTACGCTGTAAAGATGCAAGCTGGCCTTCAAGGCGCATCTGCACAGCATCGTTAAACTTCTGGCGACGATCAAATAAAGTAATGTCATCAGGTGATCCATCTTCAGTGATGTCCACAATCTTACCACCATCGACTTTGAGATAACTCATTTGCACCGCAAATGACCTCTCTAGGAAATCATCCACAACAAAATCAACAGCCGCTGAATAAGCCTTCATCGCCATCAGCTTTTGAATAGAAGAATCACGAGGTGGGCGCTTTTCTTCGGGCTGATCTTGTAAATACGAAAAAACCACTTTGGCATTCTCAGTAGCGTACCCGACATCCACTGAGGCCAAAGCGTGATAAGTCACTTGTGGGCGAACTGTAACATCCACAACATCTTCGGTCAGTGACTTGAAAGCACTTCGCTCTAATATCAGATCATTTACAGGTTTATAGCCTGCGGACACCTGACTCCACCACCCCTTGTTGCGCTTCCCGAAAACTCCAGAAAGCGCCACACTCTGTTGAGTCACTAGCTTTGCAGTGTCTGGTATATCTAGATCATAAACGATAGAGTTGATGCGTTCATTGAAGTTAAATTCACTCGAAGGAGCTCGGTACCATCGACTGTCAGAGACAATGCTCCCCCCCTCTTCTCGAATCTCTGGCCCCATTGTAGGTATATAAATCGGAGAAGCAAAACCGATGACCTCAGCATTTTCACCTTTCCAATTTAAGAAGAAACCAGTCAAACCTTGATCATCAGGTCGCAAGGCATCGATGGCAAAATGTGGCTGCCATACTGCCATTTGCCAACGACGATCCATATCATTCCACGGGCTTTTCTTACGACCAAAGGTTCCACGCAGCTGCGGCTGAAAGCGAGTGGTGGCAAAAACTTCGTGAACGACAAAATGGCTTTGGGTTTTAACAAAAAAAGTTCCGCCAGACACATCCGCCGCCAAATCGTATCGTGGTGTCTCTTTGAGTACACTTAGGCGTGCTGACAACAAATTGCTGAAAGTGAGATGAGGCGAATCTGAAAGTGGCGTCAAGTACTGCATGCCATCAAAGCGTACTTGTCCAAAAACTGAAGTCTCTGGTTTCTTTTCAAAAAGAGGGAGCTTTGAAACCTGTGGTTCAGGCAACTTCATTGACTGGACCTCAGTCTCGTTCACTTGACTGACCAGTTGCTTTTGTTCAGATCTTGCGCGAGAAATAGAAGCACTCCAGCTAATGAGTAAAATCAAAAGCCAAGGCATATTTTTTCGAATGAAGCGAAGCTGCCTATAAAAACGCAATAAAACCTCTCGCCTAATCCTACTAGAGAACCGAATTTTGGCCTTCCGGTCAATGCTGCGTCGCTCGAAACTCGCCTATATTTGAACTGAGGGCTAGGCCTGAAAAAAAACAGGGGTCTTATGAAAGCTTTTCAGAGGCATTTTCCCCACCTAAAGCCGAGCCCCAATCGGACTCACTAGGATTCATCCAGATGGGCTAAAAGCCATTGAGGGTCATCGATAGGTATGTCGTGGCCAGACCAAGGGTGCATGACGGCTTCTAACCCGAATTTTTGCGCTAACTTTACAGAACATTGTGGAGACACCATGCGATCCCCCCAACTGCCAATGATCTGAGTTCGCACCCGTGGAGATTCCGGCGCTTGATACTGGCTGGCAGCCATAATTTGGCGGAAAAAATTCTCTAACTTTACTGGGTATTTTTCACTGTACTCAGTGAGCTGAGGTAAAAGCTGTATTTGCCTATCATGATTGTTAGAAATCATTTTTAAGATATGCTCTTCAAAGGCTTGAGCATTCTGAGTTAAAAATGCCATTTTACAAATATGAGGTAACACTGCAGGCTGAAGACGCTCAAAAATATTAGAGGTCGAAGAGGTACTTGTACAAACCAGATGAATAGACTCAACTTCATCAGGGAATTGCTGCGCCCATTCTAAGGCAATCATCCCTCCAAGCGATAATGCCAAAATATTCACAGATTGACCCATTTGTAGAAACTCACTTTTCACTCGCAAGTCATTTACAAATTCACTAATTTGCGTGGGTGAACTCTCTAGATGGCGCTCCCCGTTCCCTGGCAGATCAATTAATTCCACTTTATCTTGAGGGAACCGCTCTGTGAATAGTTCATAAAAATCAGCCCAGTGACCACGTCCACGCATAAGTCCCCTGAGAAAAATCCAATTGCGACCACCACTGACTGTTTCCATGCAAACCTCTAATTAATATCCATGTCCTTCTACAACCAGAACGCTTAGGTAATACTTCACACCAGAATGGATTTTCATCGTATTACTTTTATCTAGCTGGAGAACCCTTATGCTCTATCAAAGCTGATCTAAGTCCAATGAATAACGCTCAGCAAAGACCCTGCATTTACACAGTCCCAAATTCACTATAATGTCATCAAGGACAAGTAAGGAGATATTCATGACTTTAAATCAACTGTTAGAAGAAATGTGGACAGATTATTGTACTTTAAATCCTGCTGCAAAACGCATTTATGACCTTCTCCGTGCAGAAGGTGAAACTGTCCTCAATGATCACATTGCACTCCGCACTTTTAATCATCCTCATCTAGGAATTGAATCTTTGGCTTCTTATTTTAAACAATTAGGTTACGTCGAAAAAAACGACTATCACTTTGTGGAAAAAAAGCTCTATGCCAAACATTACGAACACCCAGACGAAACACAGCCAAAGATTTTTATATCTGAGTTGCTCTTAGAAAAAATGTCTCCTCGCGTGCAAGAGTTGCTGACTCCACTGATTCAAGCGGTGACAGAAGACCACAAAAAGGATCCTCGCTTTTCGATGATGGGCAGACCTTGGAAGTTGAATTACGCAACCTATGAAGAGTTAGCAAAAGAATCTGAGTATGCTAGCTGGGTGGCTGCTTACGGCTTTAGACCGAACCACTTTACTGTCAATATCAATGCACTTAAGAAATTTACTGACATCACAACCCTTAACGAGTTCTTAAAAAAAGCTGGTTATAGGCTAAATGCTTCTGGTGGAGAAATTAAAGGTAGCCCAGAGGATTACTTGGAGCAAAGTTCAACTATGGCTTCAGAAATCCCAGTTACTTTTAACGATGGAGTTCACTCTATCCCTGGATGCTATTACGAATTTGCAAAACGTTATCCACTCAATACGGGTAAACTCTATCAAGGATTTGTTGCAAAATCTGCTGACAAGATCTTTGAGTCTACAAATCGCATATCTTAAAAAAAGGGAGGCACTGCCTCCCTTTTTTTATAAAATGACTCAAATAGAATTTTCTAATTAGCAGCAGCAAGTGCTGCTTTTGAAGTACACAGACCAATAGCCTCTTTACTTTTTATCCGAATAATCTAAAAACGGCTTCACCAACTCCATTGGCAATGGGAACACCAACGTATTTGTTTTATCCCCGGCGATCTCCGTCAGAGTCTGCAAATAAGCTAACTGAATTGCTGCTGGCGAGTTGGCAATCGTATTAGAAGCATCAGCAAGCTTTTGCGCACGCTGCAACTCCCCTTCTGCACTAATGACTTTCGCTCTACGCTCTCTCTCTGCTTCTGCTTCTCGCGCCATCGCTCTTTGCATTTCTTTAGGCAAATCAATTTGTTTAACTTCAACCATAGAGACTTTAATTCCCCAAGCTTCGGTGTGTTTATCCAAAATGGCCTGCAAAGAACTGTTCACTTTGTCACGATTCTCGAGAATATCATCAAGCTGATATTGCCCCATCACCGAACGCAAAGTGGTTTGCGCCAGTTGGCTTGTTGCAAAGAAATAGTCTTCTACACGGGTCACTGCTTCTAATGGCGACATGACCTTAAAATAAACGACAGCATTCACTTGCATGCTGACGTTATCTTTGGTGATCACATCCTGCGGTTGAACATCCATAGTAATAGTACGAGTGTCGATTTTTATAATACGCTCGATAAAAGGAATTAAAATGATCAAACCAGGTCCGCGAACTCCAATGGCTTTACCTAAACGCAAAACCACACCACGTTCCCAATCCTGTAGAATCTTGAGAGTGGAGCTCAAAATAACGACCACCAGTACTACCAGAAATATTGTAATTGGCACTTTATCCTCCTAAAAATTGTTAATTTTCTTAAACTACTGTTTATATTTTTCTATACGTAAAATTAAGTTGTGCCGTTCTAAAATCTTAACTCGATCCCCAACGGCTAATTCCTCATCAGCAGTGTAATTCCAAATATCACCGGCTACTTCAACCTGCTGAGAGTTAAGTACCACACCGAGACTTTCTTTAAGAATGTCATCGCTGTCTTTAGATCTAAAACCCAAGGTCTGCAATGTCAGATAACCCAGCCC
The DNA here is from genome assembly GCA_046570065.1 of Bdellovibrionia bacterium. Classification (GTDB taxonomy): domain Bacteria; phylum Bdellovibrionota; class Bdellovibrionia; order Bdellovibrionales; family Bdellovibrionaceae; genus JBKHVM01. The sequence goes on along the minus strand of JBKHVM010000026.1, from coordinate 1,272 downwards.
CAGGGCAATAAGAGCAATGACACCCACCACAGAAGCAATCAGCGTCAGAGGCAAACTAAAGCCAGCATTTTCAACCGTAAACAAAAACATACTCCCTAGAAAGAGCGAAACAACTCCTCCAATTCCTAAAATCCCAAAACTTGTCACAAAAAGTTCTGCAACCAACAATGCTAAACCTAATAATAACAAGGCCACACCAGCCCACTCCACTTCAAGTTTATGAAACGAAATTAGCGAAATAATAAGACCAATAGAACCCACGACTCCTGGAACGAGCAGACCTGGATTCGTGATTTCCGCATACAACAATGCCAAAGAACCCATAAAAATCAGATAAGAAAACTCAGGATCCGCAAAAAAATCTAAGACTTGAGTGCGAAAATCAGGTTTAAACTCATTCACTTGCATGAGGCCAAGCTGTATTGTTTTTTTATCAGCTACTAAAACTACCCGCCCCACAGTTTGTTTTAAGAAGTCTTCTTCATTTTCAGCCACAATATCCAAAGCTTTAATTTTAACAGCTTCCTCAACTGATACGGATTTTGCGAGAGTAATAATTTCTTTTGAAAACTGCTTATTGCGTCCCCTAAGCTCCGTCACACCCTCTAACCAGCTCACAGTATCGTTGACCATCTTGTTACGCAGATCTTGAGGTGTCTCTTGACCTGTTCCCAAAATAGGAGTCGCAGCTCCAAGGTGTGTTGCCGTCAATCCTCCTGAGACGTGACATGCTTGTAACAAAATAGCTCCCGCACTGCCTGCATGACCGCCCACTGGAGAGATCAAACACAAATAGGGAATGGGCGAAGCCAAAATTTTCTCTACAATCAAACGTGTGCTCTGTAAATTACCACCAGGTGTGTTGATTTTGACAAATACAGCCCCACAATTTTTTTGCACAGCTTCTTGGTGAGCTCGCTGTAAATAATCAAAAGTTGCCGCTGTAATGGCACCATTAATTGAAACTGTTTTGAGGCAAGTTGAAGTAAGAGGCATCTCACTGGTCTGTGCCGAGACGTAAGGAGACTTTAACAATAATAACAAAGCCCCAACAAAAAGAAACAATGCGTGCTTCATTAGCTCAGCTCCTTCATAATTTTTTGCATATCACTCCAGACAATTTTTTTGGCCTCTGGATGAGACAATAGATATGCTGGAGAGAAAGTCTCTAGCCACTTAAAGCCACCGCGAATCTGCAGTTGTCCAAGATTTTCGGGGGAGTCTGAAAACATCAACACCGCTTGTGCCTGAAAGAAGTGCTGCACTTCTGCT
>JBKHVM010000025.1:0-33431 GCA_046570065.1 Bdellovibrionia bacterium | reverse complement strand
CGGCCTATTACAATCCCGCTATTCTCGGAAAAACACCCGGCAAATCTTTTTCTGCTGCGGTAGGTGTCTACAAAAAATTTGATACTCTTTATGGCGATAGCGCTGACTACACTAAAACTCCCCTACGCATCAATACAGGCTTCTTTCGCGCACTTCCCGCTTCTTCTGGAAACATCATTGAGTTTGCAGGCTGGAAACTTGGGATGTCGATAATTGTCCCATCATACGATCAATTCAAAGGGGATATTGCTAACTCCACCACACAAACCACAAACATCACTTATACAGATGAAAACTTATGGGTGGGGGGCGCGGCTTCAAAAGAACTTTCAGACCATAACAGTATTGGCTTTACTGTTTACTATACGGCTCGCAATTATGTGCGCACAGTACAGGATAAAACTTACTCAGGCACCGCTTCACATATTTATTCCAGTGACGTAGCCATCACGCAAAACTCAGTGGTGGGAACCCTTGGCTACTTTCATCAACTTAGTGACCAATGGCATCTTGGCGCAAGCATCAGGTTGCCCAACTTACCTGTCAGCTCTCAAGCCTCTTATTTTGTCGACGAGATCAATACAAATAACTTAAGCAATAATTTAAAAATCAATGAAACACAAATCAAAGCCAAAGAGTTTATCCCAACCACTTTACGACTTGGCGCTACTTATTATTTTAATCCAGAGTGGACTTTCTCTGGAGATGTAGCTGTTTACGAAGGATCCAGCATCCAGTTATTTGAATACTCTCCCTATGCTGACAAACTCTCATACCAATCAACAATCCAGTTAAATTTTGGTGCTGAATACAAAGTTTTACCTAACCTTCATGCTCGCGCTGGCATTTACACCAACACCAGTGCCCACCCCACTCCAAAAGCTTCTGCAGGATATCTTCAGGGTGAAAAAGTGGATCAGTTAGGATTTAGTGCGAATGTGCACTATATCTCTGAAAGCAAAGTGGGATACTCCTTTGGTGGTTATTACACTGGTGGCAATGGATATGCTGTGGTTCGCAGTGGACACAACCTCATTCGCACAACTAAGTCGACAAATATTTTTACGATGTTAGTAGCTACTTCGTTCTATTTTTAAGACGCAAAGTTCTTCTTTGCTGAGCCTCTTGATAGCGCCTCTGATCATCAGCAGTTTCAGGTATTACTGGTGGCACCAGAGTAGGCTTACCATTCTCTCCGAGACCGACAAAAGTAAGATATGCTGAAGCCGTATGAAAACTAGCCCCCGTTTTGGGGTTTTCAGCATCAACACGAACCCCAACTTCCATAGAAGTCTTTGACGTAAAGTTAACGCTGGCCTTGAGATTAACTACCCAGCCCTTGTAAACAGGAGCAACAAAATCAAGACGATCAATGCTAGCAGTGACTACTTCTAAATTACTGTGACGTTGAGCTGCAATAGCAGCTGCGATATCAATCCAAGACATGACTGTTCCACCGAAGATGGAACCTAAAGAATTTGTATGAGAAGGTAAAACTAGTTGGGTCATTACCACTCGTGATGCAGAAGAAAGTTTACCTTCAATCACTGGCAATGACCCCCACTAGAGAGGACAGGTGACTAGATGCCACCCGCTCCTGCGTCGTTATTACCGCGGTTTGCTCCACCAGTTGGTAGAGTTGTACCCGCTACAGTTGCAGAGCCTGCAGGGATTACCTGAGTTACAGCTGTGTTGTTGTATGCATTTGCAGCGATAGCTTGAGAATTGTTCTCGATACGAGCTTCATTCTCAACGAAACCAAGATGAGGAAGACACCATACGATAAGCTGAGCGCGAGACTTCACGTTCATCTTTTTGTAGATGTTTGTTAAGTGGAACTTAACCGTCTTCTCGGTTACAAAAAGCTGGTTCGCAACTTCCTTGTTGGACAAGCCCTTTGAAACGAGTTCAGCCACTTCAGCTTCTCTGTTTGAAAGACCTTTTTGAATCAGGACATCTCTGAGCATCCTTGCTCCCTCCCGCTAATTGTTAATATTTCTTAAATTTTCATTTTGAGGCTCTGGATATGGACTCATGTCCATTTCAAAGCACCACCACCTGACTTAAAGTCTGACAAGTTTTTTATAAGTTCGCAATAGGTTTGGACTCTAGTTTTAAAAAACTGGACCGATAAGCATGAAGAAACTACATATTCAGCTTGAGGAGTGTTTATTATGTTTCCTAAAGAAACCAAATTTTTAGTGGTAGACGACTTTGCAACTATGCGGAAAATCATCAAAAAAGTCCTGAATGAACTCGGCTATACAAATGTCGAAGAAGCAGATGATGGAAAGACCGCCTTGCCTTTGATCCAAGCTGCCCAAGAGAGCAACCAGCCCTATGGCTTTATTATTTCTGACTGGAATATGCCAGGAATGCAGGGCATCGACCTCTTAAAAGCGTGCAAAGCCGACCCCCGCTTTAAAAACATCCCATTTATGTTGGTAACCGCAGAAAGTGAACAAAAACACATTCTCGAAGCAGCAAAAGCTGGAGTTTCTGATTACGTCGTTAAGCCATTTAATTCGGCAACACTGAAAGCAAAAATGGAACGCGTTTGGGCAAAACACTCAGCAACAGCAGCTAAGGCTTCTTAATAAACTAGAGAGGAGCGTTTAGATATGTCTGCAGCACCCAAAGAAAACTTTAATCCGCTATTTGATAAAAGGCTGATCGCTGCTTTCGTAGATGGCGTTGTCAAGGTCATGAAAACCATGGCCAACACAGATGCTAGCGTTGGCAAACCTTATATCGAAAAAAACTTTACTGTAAAGGGCGACATTGCCGGCATGGTCGGAATGGTTGCACCCCCACTAAAGGGCACTTTACTTATTACTTATAAGCAAGATGCCATCGTTCACATTCTTGAAAACATGATGGGAGAGCAATACTCCGAACTCAATCAAGAGGTAGTGGATGCAGTTGGAGAAATCACAAATATGATTTACGGAGCAGCAAAAGCGACGTTAAACCAATTGGGGTACAACTTTGAAATGGCTATTCCTTCTGTTATCCGCGGTGATTTTATCATCACACGTTCAGATAAGGGAGCCACACTAGTTATTCCATTCAACCTCAAAGATGATAAGGTCTTTTACGTCGAAATTACTGTACAACAATGACGAACCAAGAAACCACCAATAAAGTTGATATTCTCATCGGAAGTCCCAACCAGGACTTCTTTGAGATTATCCAGGTGGTTTTGCAGGGCTTTTACCCCTATCAGTTTCGTTGGCTACAAACTGCCGAATCAATCCTCAGCAATGACTATGATTTTAATCCTGTTCTTGCCCTCATCGATGGGCGCTACGGAACTGCTCAAGCTAACGAGTGGACTCAATCAACTAAAATGACTTTTCCTAACGCTAAGATCATAGTCCTTCACAATGGCAGGGACCTCTTAGATTTTGCCCAGGTTAAAAAGAATGGCGCTGATGAGATTATGCACATCAACTACGACCGAGAGTTTATCGCTGACATGGTGTTAACCATGGCGCCGATTGATCTCGAAGGGGACATTCCTGTCGCGGCTCTCTTATCAGTAGACACTCGAGATTTACTGGAAGATACGGAGCTCAACTTTGATCTTTTTATTCACCTACCAACTAATCAAAAAACTATAAAATATAAACGAGAAGGCTCCTCTGTAGAAAAAAAGGTCCTAGATCGCTTTGAAAATGCCAATCAGAACATGTATGTCAAAAAAACTCAAACCAAACAGTTTTTTGAATATGCGCGCACCATGGCCTCCATGAAAAATATGGATAGCCCAGTTTCTGCAACCGAAAAGCTGAACAAATCCAAAAAATTTATCTATGAAATCATGAGCCAGTTCATGAATGGCAGCTCTAGCGACTACCAAGAAGGACGCATCATCTTAGAAAAGTGCAAAGAGATAATAACCGAATTTGAATTTACACAGGCCATGGATCCCAAAAATATTCTAAAAGAAGTGAGTCGTTTCTCGGGTCACCCTCGCAGTATTTATAATGATGCGATCAACCTAGCAGCCATTGCTGCTCTCTTTGCCCAAGCAATAGAATGGCCTTTAGCCAAATGTGAAGATGCAGCTCTTTGCGGACTTCTTCATAATATTGGATTGGCCCTCTTGCCCACCAGCACCGCCGGCAAATCCTACGAAGAACTCACTCTCGAGGACCAACAAGAGTTTCGTATGTACCCCGAGCGATCCGTTATTATGGTCAAGGGCAAAAAGGTTCCGCTTAATCCAGAAGTGAGCGAAGGCATTCTCATGCACCGCGAGCGGGCAGATGGCACGGGCTTTCCAAAAAGCCTTAAATCCGAAAAAATTAACGAGATGGGAAAATTATTAGGGTTGTCTTATCTTTACTTGGAAGCTACATCCTTAGAAAAAGGAACTCGCGCCTACACTCCAGAAGCTGCCATTAAAAATTTTAAGGACGAAGCCCTTAAAGGCAATGAACTCTTTGATATTATTCTAACAACAAAACTCGCTAAAAAATTAATTTAACATTCGACTCAACACAAACTTTATAATGTCTTCTTTAGAGGCGTATCGCTCTTCAATCTGATACTCATAGGCAATGGCCAGTGCTTTTCCTAAATCTGCACCTTTATAATACCCCTCAAGATCCTCCCCCTTCAACAGCGGAAACGGCAACTTCCCTCCCCACTCTAGCCACTGCTTATGCAAATTCTGAATTTGTTGCAGATGAAAACCTCGAAAAACAAGAATTTCGCAAGCTAAACGCACTGGCGCCTGAGCATACCTGATAAGCTGGTAACCTAAATTCTTAGATAAAAAATCAGATGCTATTTCCAAATATTCAAAACACAACAGAATCTGCTTTTTCTCAGCGCTCGAAAACCTAAAATCCTGAAGCCATTTCTGCACCTGAGCTCGCGAAGTCCCTAACCAAAATAAACACCATAATTGCCATGGCGCCCGCTCAGGCACTGGCACCCACTCCGCTCTCTTCAGCCCCGAAAATAAAACCTGCTCAAGCCCCGATGACTTTAGTAAACTTAATCCGGCCCCACGAAAGGCTCCAGACAAAAGCTTTTGCATCTCTTCTTTGATGCGTTCCGCGCTCACTTGTGTAACCTGGTAAGACATTAAACACGTCTGCTGATAGGTTTCTGCATCAAGGGAAAAACCTATCTGCGATACAAAACGAATGGCTCTAAGGATTCTTAATTTATCTTCTTTAAAACGAGCCTCAGGCGCACCAACAGTGCGCAATATTCGCTTCTTGAGATCTGCAACACCACCCACGTAGTCTATAACTTGTTGAGAATGTATGTCATAGAAGAGAGCGTTGATTGTAAAATCACGGCGCTGAGCATCTTCTTCAGCACTAGAGTACACGACATACTCAGGTCTTCGTCCATCTTCGTAATTTCCATCCTTGCGGAAGGTTGCAACCTCAATATCAGCACCCTCAATTAAAACCCTCATCACCCCAAATTGTTTGCCAACGGCCACGGTCTTTGGAAAAAGTTTTTCAATAGCTTCAGGGGTGGCATTCGTCGCCACATCCAAGTCATTAGGGCGTCTCCCGATGAGAGCATCCCTCACGCATCCGCCTGCCAATAGGGCATGATAACCATGTGCATTTAAAACATCTAAGATAGACTGCACCGCTGGCCACTGATAATGTTTTTGGAGGATGCCAAAGTTGAATGAATCCATACAGAGAGTGTACTGATGAATAAAGATAAACTCCAAGAACTTCTTGCAAAAATCAGCGAAGCTCAAGGATTTTACCACATGGGGTGGGCTACTTTAAGCCGCCCTCTGAGTATGGATATCTACCATCAATGGTTAGAAGATAAAAAGCATGGCGAAATGAACTACTTAGCAACCCATGCCCCTATTAAAGAAAATCCTCAATTACAGTGGCCTCTCATGCGTAGTGCTTTCGTCGTTGCCGTGCCCTACTTCCCACACCCTCACTCTGCTCAATTCAAGATCAAAACTTCTCGAGTCTGCCTCTATGCAAGCGGCGACGATTATCACTACTGGTTTAAACAACAACTTGAAAAAGCCTCTGCAAGCTTGAAAGAGATTTTTCCTGAAGCGATTTTTTATTGCGCCACCGATAACACTCCTATCCTGGAGCGAGATCTCGCTCATCGAGCAGGTCTTGGTTGGGTTGGAAAAAACTCCTGTCTCATTCACCCCAAAAAAGGAAGTCTCTTTCTTCTTGGCGAAATCCTCACAGACTTGGCTTTTGAATCGCAAGCTGATGCTCTGCCTGACTTTTGCGGCAAGTGCCGACGCTGTATAGAAAGCTGCCCCACACAAGCCATAGAGGAAAACCGCACTTTAGATGCAAAAAAATGTATTTCTTATTGGACTATTGAAAGTCGCCAAGTCCCGCCAGAACCACTAAGAGAAAAGTTTGGAGATCATCTTTTTGGTTGCGACATTTGCCAAACAGTTTGCCCATGGAATCAAAAAATCTTTAAAGACACTTTAGAAACAAAAACTATTCGTCATTATAATGCCAATCAAACGGCAGAGTTAATTCAAGAACTAAATTACATTCTCTTATCCTCAGGCAAACAGCTTGAGAGGGATTTTAAAAGCACTCCACTGGCGCGTGCAGGTCAATTTGGGCTCCGTAGAAATGCCATGATCGTCATTGCCAATCTAAAACTCAAAAATTGCTATGAAGCTGTGCTAGCATATATAAATCACGAAAAATTAGGTGAACTTGCAAGATGGACTCTAAAAAAATTAGAGACCTAGCTTTCTCATTAATTCGTCGATATCTGTCTGAGACATCTTTCCTTGTTGAGTACCTCTAGCATCCACACTGCCACGCATATCTTCACTGAATTGATTGGAAATAAACCTGACTCTTTCAATAAAAGTCACTGGGATTCTTTTTTTGAGTTCAACAGCACTCATATCCAAGTGATCCATCATTTGTTCGAGAGATTCTGTAGCGTCTAAGAGCAAAGCAACACAAATATCAAAAAAGCTTTCATTGTCTTTAATCTGTGAAGCTTTGTAACCTACAGCCTTGCAGAGAGCAGTATAATCTGAAATCAGATGCAAAGCGTGTGATTCATCCACAAGAAGAGCTAGACTTTTAGCCCCACCCATGATGCGATCAATACGATTGCCATAATCAGCAAGCTGTTCCACTTTAGAAAAATCTCCATCAATGCTTTCCAAAAGCTCAATGAGATCTTCAATCAAAGTCTTGGACTCAACGACAAATTCTTTTACTATTTCTGGATCTATAGACATAATCAAAGCTTAACAAGGCGGAGGCTTCTGAGCAATGGAATATGTATCAATTCGCGTGAGCACTTTAAGAGGCGATCAGAAAATTGACTTCAACGCTTACATCAAAATTAATGATAAAATGGTGCTTTATCTTCGCAAAGGTGACAGTTTTGAGGGAGAACGTCTCGCTAGACTAAAGTCAAAGAAGTTGCGCAAAATGTTTATCTCTCCCGAAGATGAAACTTTTTATTTAAATTATCTTCAACGCAACATCACTCAAGCTTATGACAACAAATCAGACAAGGATATTCAGACTCGTGCCGAAATCATTCAAGGATCACAACAGGCCAACACCGAAGAAGTCTTTGAAAATCCAGAAAGTGTTGAATCTTATAACAGCGCAAAAGATGCTGCTGGAAAATACGTGCAGTTTCTTCTCAGCAATTCAGATGCTGCCAAATCTATCCTCAATATTGGCAATGAAGATCAAAACCTTGCTCATCACGGCGTCACTGTCGCTACTTACGCCGTAGCTCTTGCGGACAGACTCGGCATCAAAGATGAAAAGCGTGTACAACTAATGACACTAGGAGCCCTTCTTCATGACTACGGTCATTTTGAAAGCAATCTCAACTTTGCTCGACCCTTAAGTGCTTTCAGCAAAGAAGAAATGGAAATTTATTTAAAGCACCCCACTGTTGGCGCACAAAAAGTACAAGATAAAAAGCACTTTGATCAAACAGTTATTAACATTATTAATCAACACGAAGAAACAGTCTCAGGCACTGGCCCCCTGAAGCTAATCGAGAAAGACCAAGATCCCCTTTCCGTTATTGTGAGCTCAGCTAATGCTCTAGATCGCATTATCACTTTTGAAGGTGTGCCAAAAGCTGAAGCTGCAAAAAAGTTAATGATTGAAAAGGTCGGCAAACACCCACTCAATCACATGCAGCTCCTTGGAGAAATCTTAAAGAGCTCCCTCTAGAACAAATCCTAAAGTTTTGAGTTCAGATAAGGCCTGTCGGTATTGAGGCAAAAGTTCAATAGCCTCAATACCCTCTTTCTCAATTAGCAAAAAATCTAATAGCTGCCGTTCTGTGAATTTTCGATCTTCATTGAGAGTGTCCAAAATAAGGGCGTGCGGGACCTGCAGTTGCATCTTCGAAATCCCACCGTTTTGAGATTTTAGTGCCCAAATACCCGCTTCTAAACCATGGTAAATATGATCGAATTTAAGCTTCAAAATTCGCCCATCAGGGGCGACAAAAAGCCTTTGCTCATCAATCCTGAAGCTTATAGCCTCACTTTGTTTCAGCTCATAAATTGTCCAATCAACCAACGCTTTCTCTGCTAAAAGGTCGTCTTCATGGGCTAACATCATGGAGAGATAAAAAAAATCTGCTTCACCGAGCTGCCCTTTGTCCAAATTCAACTTTAAGTCACCCAAAATCCTTGTGATTTGCTCTTCTGACAAATGGCTCAACGAGACAAAAATATCGTTAAAAATCTTTTTCTCAACGCGGCTATCTGACACTTGCGACCTCAAAGATTGTTGATATGCTCTAGGCAATTATTTTTGAGGTACCGTTATGAAATTACAAGAGAAAACTTGGGTTGACGTCGAACACTATTTAAAAACTTCACAGACGATCTTGGTCCCAGTGGGTTCAACTGAACAGCACGGGCCCACAGGCATCTTAGGAATTGATTATCTAACGTCACAATTTATCTCAGAAGAGGTGGGAAAGCGCACGCACACCCTAGTCGCTCCTCCGCTTTGTTTTGGCATGGCCGTTCATCACATGGCTTTCCCTGGAACAATCACTCTCACCCCCTCAACCTATGTAACAGTGATTAAAGAAATTATTCAAAGTCTCACCACTCACGGCTTTAAGAAAATCATTTTTGTTAATGGTCATGGTGGCAACATCGCACCTCTCACCACCGCTTTTTGCGAAGCCAAAATGCACAATGAAACCACTGATCTATCTCTGGTCAATTGGTGGCACTTACCTGAAGTTGTCGCCTATGAAAAAGAAGTATTTAAGGACAACAATGGTTTTCATGCCACTTGTGGAGAGATTTCTGTGACAATGCACACTCACCCTGAGGCCTATTCGGTTATTAAAACAGTTGAGTTTTCGCAAACCACTGAACGTAGCCACTGGCCCATGTCACCGCAAGAATTTCGTCAGCACTTTCCAGATGGCAGAATGGGGTCTCTTCCGCAATTAGCTAACGCCACTCATGGCCAGAAAATTTTTGAAATTGCAGTGACTGCTATTTCTCAAAAAATATAACAACAAAGGGGAGCAAAATCCTTGAAGCTGCAAAGTACACCCTCTGAATTATTTTTTTCTCGCAATGACACGCAAGATCTCCGCTTGGGAGATCTTGTCACGGCCAAACAATCTCATAGCCAGCCCACCCACTCTCTCTGGGGATATGCTGACGATGAGGGCATTCAACTCAATGGCGGACGAATTGGTGCCAGCGGTGGGCCCAACCATGTCCGTAAAGTTTTTTACAAATGCACCCCCGCTAACAATTCGTCAGTGCTCATCCATGACTTTGGAAACCTAACTTCAGAAGCAGGCTCTCTGCACGAACGCCATGCTTGGGGACGAAAACAAATTACTCAGGAGTTTGCACAAAAAAGAAAAGTCATCACTCTTGGCGGAGGACATGACTATGGTTACTCAGATGCTAGCGGTTTTAATGATTTCTACCGAGGACAACCTCGAGTTTTAATTAATTTTGATGCTCACCTTGATGTCAGACCCTACATTAATGATGTAGCACACTCCGGAACTCCTTTTCGACGTGTTCTTGAGGAGTTTTCTCAAGATCAACTTTCATTTTTTGAATTGGGTATCCAGAAACAATGCAACTCGCTTCATCACTGGAAGTGGGCTCAAGAGCAAGGAGCCAAAATTTTTGCCCTTACTGATCGACACTTTCCATGGCAAAAAATTAAAGACGCACTCTTGCCATTTTGTGGACAACCACTTTTTGTTTCGTTTGATATTGATGCTCTTGCAGCCCATCAAGCTCCAGGATGCTCACAATCCTGGCCCAGCGGCTTAGACCTCAATGAAGTGCTCTCGTTTATGGACTTCCTTAGCGAACACTTTTCGTGGCAAGGCCTCGGTATCTATGAAGTGGCTCCTAGTTTAGATGTAGACAATATCACTGCAAAGTCAGCTGCACTTTTACTACATCGCTTTCTCTACCCCTCTAAGGAGCAGAACTGATGCGAGGATTTGGTAGCGATAACCATGCAAGCGTGCATCCCCAGATTCTCAGAGCCTTGCAGGAATGCGATGGTGGCCATCAGCCTTCCTATGGCACCGATCCCATCACACAAGCTGCAGAAAAACTTTTTAAAGAGCTTTTTGCTTCACAGAATCTTACAGCACATTTTGTTTTTAATGGCACTGGCGCCAATGTCATAGCTCTCCGAGCGCTAGCAAAACCTTGGCAAGCCGTCTTTTGCAGTGATGTGGCACATATCCAAGTGGATGAGTGTGGCGCTCCCGAAAGCCTGGGGGGATTTAAATTGCAAGTTGTCCCCAGCACTGATGGCAAACTCACTGTGGCAGCCCTAGAAAAAGCCTATATCCGTCGCGGCGATCAACACTACTCGCAAGCCGTAGCTCTTTCTATCACCCAGCCCACAGAGCTGGGCACCACTTACACCCTCAGCGAACTTAAAACACTTTGTGATTGGGCCCACAAACACAAACTCAAAATCCATATAGATGGCGCTCGTATAGCAAATGCCGTTGCTTCTCAAAACTCAAGTTTTAGAGAAATGTTCACCGAAAATAAAGTCGATATTATTTCTTTTGGTGGAACTAAGAATGGACTTATGATGGGAGAGGCTGTTCTTTGTCTTAACCCCGTACTCTCGGAAGATCTAAAATTCATCCGCAAACAAACAGCCCAGTTGCCATCAAAGTCCCGCTACATCGCTAGCCAATTCAAGGCCTATCTTTCAGACAATTTATGGCAGGATATTGCAAAACACTCACTGCTGATGGCACAAAGTCTTTTCGAACAAATCCAAACAATACCCCAAGTGAAGATTCCATTTGCCACAACCAGCAATGCCGTTTTTGCAAGCATTCCCAAGACCTGGGTAAAACCCTTGCGCGAAGTGGGCTTTTTTTATGTTTGGGACGAACAAGAAACCCTTTGTCGATGGATGACAAGTTGGGATACACAACCAGAAGATATTCAACGTTTTGTAGAAAAACTCAAGGAGCTCTCGCATGAAACATCCTCCCGTTCACTATCATGAATACCTGCAAATAGACAAACTTCTCGATTCTCAGCACCGTAAAAGTGCAGAATTAGGCAATCCGGCTCATGATGAGTGGTTGTTTATTATTGTCCATCAGACTTATGAACTCTGGTTTAAGCAGATTATTCTGGAATTAGATTCTGTTCTTGCTCTCTTTCAAAAAAATCCAGTCAATGATCAAGACATGCGCAAGATCAATCATCGCTTGCAGAGAATTATTTCTATTTTTAAATTAGTTTCGGGGCAAATCGATGTTCTTGAAACCATGACCCCTTTGGATTTTTTGGATTTCCGAGAGTATTTGTATCCAGCAAGTGGCTTCCAAAGCTTTCAGTTTCGCCTCATCGAAACAAAACTGGGTCTCAAAGCGCAAGATCGCCTCAATTACAACCAAGGCGCTTTCTACAATCACTTGCCCGATAAAGAAAAAAGCCTCGTCATGCAGGCTCTCCAAGAAAAATCACTTTTGGAATGTATCGAGAGCTGGCTAGAGAGAACTCCATTCTTAGAAACTGAGACTTATTCTTTTTGGCAAGAGTACCAAAAAGCTGCTGAAAATATGTTCAATGACGACATATCTGTGGTGCGAGATAATCAGCGACTGACTCCTGAAGAAAAAGAAAAGAATCTACAAATGCTTGAAAGCATGAAAAAAATGTTCTCAGCAATCTTTCATGAGACGGAGTTTAAAAAACTTCAAGACGCTGGCTATTTTAAATTGTCGTTTAAGGCCATTCAAGCCGCACTTCTTGTTTCTCTTTACCGCGATCAACCTCTCTTTCACATTCCTTACCAAATCCTCCAGAACCTCTTAGACATTGATGAGCTCATGACTCAGTGGCGCTATCGCCATGCCCTCATGGCTCACCGTATGCTTGGTAAGAAAATTGGCACTGGCGGCAGTAGTGGCAGTGACTACTTAAAGTCTGCCACGGAGAATCATAAGGTCTTTACTGACTTCTTTAACCTCTCAACTTTCTTAATTCCTCGGTCAAAAGTTCCTGCTCTGCCCCAAGATATTGAGAAAAAGGCCGGATTTGTATATTTTAACCAAGCATAAAGGAGGATTTCATGTCAAAAACTACGCAAACATTTAATGCAGAAATCAAACAACTTCTTGATATCGTTGTTCACTCTCTCTACTCCAATAAAGAGATTTTTCTTCGTGAGCTGATCAGCAACGCCTCAGATGCTATCGACAAAAGAAAATTTCAGTCCTTAACTCACTCTGAAATGGCTTTCACTGATGAGCCTATGATTCGTCTCGAGCCAAACAAAGAGAACAAAACCTTAAAAATTATCGACAATGGTATCGGTATGAAATTTGACGAAGTGGTGGAGTTTATTGGCACCATTGCAAAGTCAGGAACAAAAGCCTTTGTTCACCTTAACGAGGAGTTTAAAAAACGACCTGAGATGATTGGTCAATTTGGTGTGGGTTTCTACTCCGCATTTATGGTTGCTGACAAAGTCACTTTGCACACGCAAAAAGCTGGGACTGATGAAGGGGTTCTTTGGGAGTCAGAAGGACAAGGAACATACTCCATCGATCGCGTGCCGCGCTCGCAAGGCCCAGGAACCACAATCACTTTGCACTTAAAAGATTTTAAAGAAGAAGATGAAGTTGCTAACTTTACGGACGAGTGGACCCTAAAAAGTTTAGTTAAAAAATATTCTGACTTTATTGCTCATCCTATTAAGTTAAAAACAGAAAAAGAGGATGAGACTCTTAACAGCCAAAAAGCTCTCTGGCTCCGCTCTCCTGCTGAAGTCAAAGAGGATGAGTACAAAGAGTTTTATCAGCACTTAACCCATGATTGGAACTCTCCAACCAAGTGGGTTCACTATAAAGCTGAAGGTACCATTGAGTTTAGCTCTTTACTCTATATCCCAAGCAAAAAGCCTTGGAACTTTAACATGAAAGATTACGAATACGGTTTGCAGCTCTTTATTAAAAGAGTGTTTATCATGGACAACTGCAAAGACCTACTCCCTCCTTACTTGCGTTTTGTAAAAGGTTTGGTGGACTCTACGGATTTATCATTAAATGTTTCTCGTGAGTTATTACAACAAGATCGTCAAGTAGGTCTCATCAAAAAGAATGTAGTAACTAAAATCTTTAACACCTTCAAAGATTTCCTGCAAAAAGACCGCGCAGGTTACGAGAGTTTCTTTAAAGAATTTGGTTCAACACTCAAAGAAGGCATCCCTCTTGACCCTACTCAAAAAGAAAAAATCAGTGAGTTGCTATTATTAGCAACCAACAAACAAGATGCCCTCAGCACTCTTGATGAGTACATCGAACGCATGCCAAGCATGCAAAAAGCAATATATTTTATTACTGGTGATAAAATAGAAAAGGTTAAGAGCAGTCCTTACCTTGAAAAACTCGAAGAAAAGGGTTTCGAAGTTCTATTCCTCGTAGATCCTGTTGATGAATGGGTGACACAAGAATTAAAAGAGTACAAAGGGAAAAAACTGCAATCAATCACAAGTGAAAATCTTGATTTAGATTCTGACGAAGAAAAAGCAGCTAAAGAAGAAAAGATGAAATCA
Organism: Bdellovibrionia bacterium; assembly: GCA_046570065.1. Classification (GTDB taxonomy): domain Bacteria; phylum Bdellovibrionota; class Bdellovibrionia; order Bdellovibrionales; family Bdellovibrionaceae; genus JBKHVM01. The sequence continues at coordinate 19,347 of JBKHVM010000025.1, read as the reverse complement.
CACCGTGAACGGTTTGCCTCACTCCTTGAAAGCCTTAAAGGTAAGTTAGCGCAAAACGTGGCAGATGTTCGCCTCTCAGATCGCCTCACTAACACACCTTCATGTTTAGTCGCAGCTGAAGGCAACATGTCCGCTCACATGCAAAAACTCTTATCACAAATGGGTGGTGACATGGCTGTTCCCGATCAAAAAAGAATTTTGGAACTCAATCCTAACCATCCAGTAGTAGATGCCATGCTTAACCTGACTGGTGACCAGCAGCAAACTTGGGGTGAGATCCTGTACAATCAAGCTCTGATTGCCGAGGGTTCAGATCTACCAAATCCAAATCACTATACCAAACTTATCACGGAGTTGATGCTCAAATCTCACCACTAAGACATCCATTGCATTCATTGAGAGAGCCCCCCTCTCTCAATGAAACAAGCCCCCTTCTCAAGAATAGTTTGCACTCATTACACAAACTGAATTTGAGAAAGGGGCTTTTTTTTATTTTATGCCCTATTTATTTTCCTTTACCCAATCTAAAACCTCTTGCGCATGCCCCTCTGCTTTTACTTTGCGCCACTCCTGCACGATCTTAAAATTTTCATCCAAAATAAAAGTGCTGCGCTCAATTCCAAAAACCTTTTTCCCGTACATATTTTTTTCTTTGATCACAGAAAAGGCGTTGCAAATTTCTTCTTCAGGATCCGCTATCAGAGGCATTTTCAAAGCAAACTTCTCAATAAACTTGATGTGGCTTTTTACCGTGTCGCGAGAAATGCCAACCACAGTTGCGCCGTTCTTTTTAAATTGCGGTAACAGCTCCGTAAACTCCTGACTTTCTAAAGTGCATCCAGAAGTGTTGTCTCGTGGATAAAAAAACAAAACTAATTTTTTAATACTTAAATCTGAGAGTGGCTTTTCGCCATCTTCGGTTACAACTTGTACATTATTAAAATACTTCTTCATACTGCTCATCGCGAACTCCCTGGTGCTTGCGGAGGAGCTATCACTCCTCCTGCTGGTGGTGAGACCTGATCTGGCGCTTGTTCCTCAGAAGCCTCGTCATCCTCTGAATTCATTTCCTCTTCAGAGTTTTCTCCTGCTTCCGTGGCATCTTCAACCTCTTCTGCACTGCCAACTTCTTCTTCTGGAGCTACCTCTTCACCCTGAGGACCAAACTCCAATCCTACAGGACGCTGTGAGCCTGGGATAACTTGTGGGGCTCCTCCCGGCTTGGCCACACCGGAGGCGGCTCCTGGCTGCGAACCTGGAGCTTGAGCACTTCCCCCTGGAGCACCACTTAATGAGGAGCGCACCCCCATGGGACCTCCTTCTCGAGAACCTCCCCCATCAGCATTAACAGCTGGTGGTGCCGCTACCTGTGCCGGCTCAGAAACTTCTAAGTCTTCAGGAGGAAATAGCTCTGTTTCTGTAATTTTAATTTTTCCAGTGAGAGGAATTTTCATTTCAAATTTACGCAAGGGCATGAGGTTATCAAAAACCTGCCCTAAGATTTGTGCCTGAACCTTTTCTTGGTCCTTCTTAAATTGAAAGCGATCTATTTTTAGAATGTGACTGCCACTGAGCTTTTGCTGAGCCAGATTGCGACAATTCATTTCTCGAATTCGACGCTCCGTCAAAACAAAATCACAATAAAACTCAGATGCTGCTAGACTGGCTCCCAAACCAATCAGCTTCTGCAAGGGTTCTGTCTTCACCATGAGTTTTGCAGATTTTATTTGATTATTTAGTTTCTGAATTTGAAGATCTAATAAAAAAACTGGCTTTTGCAGACAGATCTCAAATACTTGTAACCGATTCCAATTCAATTTTTCAGGAACGACATCAAACTTATACTTCTCACAACCCATGACTAGTTGATTGCTAATTCTCACTCCGTGCAATCGCCCCACTGCTCTTTGCAACTTGTAAAAAAAAGTACTCTGCTCCGAACTTAAAAAACCTGCAACTTTTAGAGCCTCTTTATAAAAGCTCTCGGCCTCACCTAAAAGTAAAATAACTTCTTCTAAATCAGGATTATAAGCTTGCACCACTCTCTTAGGAGATTTTATACGATCAGCGACTTGGCCTTGTTCAACAAGAGCAGGAGACGGCACTGCAGACTTCTTTGTACAAGCCCCTAGAGATATTGCTGAAAATAAAAGCAGAAAAATCCAACGCATATTTAAAAGTACATCAAGATACTCACCTAAATACAAGAAATTACTTTGAATATATCTCAGTCTAGCTTAAACTTGAGTTAAAACTCCAATAGCTTTTACAGAAGGATGTGAGTATGGAAACAACTTGGCTTAAACATTATCCACCACAAGTGAATGCAGAAATAGATCTGACTCAATATCAATCCATCACTGACGTTCTCGATGAAGCCATTGAAAAATATCACTCACATCTTGCCTATACCAATATGGGTGTTTCCATTTCTTTTCAGCAACTCAATGATTATGTTAATCAGTTCGCCGATTTCTTACAAAATGAATTGCGTCTTCAGCCTGGAGATCGCATTGCCATTCAAATGCCTAACTTACTGCAATTTCCAATTGCTTGTTTTGCCGCTTTACGTGCTGGGTTGATTGTGGTGAACACCAACCCTCTTTACACTGCTCCAGAGATGTCCCATCAATTTAAAGATTCTGGTGCTAAAGCCATTGTGATTTTGGCCAATTACGCCCATCTCTTAGAGCAAATTATCAAAGATACTAAAATCGAATCGGTTGTGATTACTGAAATTGCTGACCTCTTCCCACAGCCTAAAAAGTTAATCGTGAATAGTGTCGTTAAGTACGTCAAGAAAATGGTGCCCGCTTACAACCTACCGCAAGCGTACAAATTCAATCAAGCTCTTGCCCTTGGAAAAAATAAAAATGTAAAACCCGTTCGCGCCAAACAAGAGGACATTGCCTTTTTACAGTACACTGGCGGAACCACAGGAGTTTCAAAGGGCGCAGTCCTTTCGCACAAAAATATTTTAGCAAATATGCTGCAAATTTGTGAGTGGATGAAACCTCGCCTCATCCCAGGCCAGGAGATCTGCATCACAGCCTTGCCGATGTATCATATTTTCTCTCTCACTGTGAATTGTTTGGCCTTTATGCGCTACGGAGCCCAAAACATCCTAATCACCAATCCACGAGACATTCCTGCATTCATCAAAGATTTGCAGAAGTATCCTTTCTCAATCATGACAGGTGTAAACACTTTATTTAATGCCCTTATGAATCACCCAGATTTTGGCAAAATCAATTTTAAATCACTCAAAGTTTCTGTAGCTGGTGCTATGGCTTTACAAAAGCCAGTTGCCGAGCGCTGGATCAAACTCACACAAACAACTATTGTCGAAGGTTATGGACTCACAGAAGCATCACCCGTGGTTTGCTGCAATCCCATTGATGGCACTGACATTGTCGGCACCATTGGCCTTCCCCTACCGAGCACTCTCGTTAAGTTGCTCGATGACAATGGCAATGAAGTAGCCAAGGGCGAACCAGGAGAGCTTACTGTTGCCGGTCCGCAAGTGATGCAAGGTTACTGGCAGCGCCCAGATGAAACACAAAAAATCTTAAAGGATGGCTGGCTTAGCACTGGCGATATCGCCATCGCTGATGAGCGTGGTTTCTTTAAGATCGTGGATCGTAAAAAAGATATGATTTTAGTTTCAGGATTTAATGTTTATCCCAATGAGATTGAAGACACTCTAGCTGCTCATCCTGGCATTTTAGAAGTTGCAGCTGTGGGAGTTCCTGACGAACACTCAGGAGAAGTGGTAAAAGTTGTTGTCGTTAAAAAAGATGCACAATTAACAGCTGAAGAGATTATTGCATTCGCAAAAAAGAGTCTCACCAATTATAAGGTTCCCAAAATTGTGGAGTTCCGGAGTGAGCTGCCAAAAACCAATGTCGGTAAAATATTAAGAAGAGCTTTACGATAAAAAAAAGAACCAGGGAAACCTGGTTCTTTTTTTTTCAATGTTCTCTTGAGAATTAAGCTTTCTTATTCCAAGAACCACACCAGCCTTCGCCGTAAACAACTTTACCAGCAAAGATAGTGCAAGTGCCTACTTCTTTTCCGTTGCGCATTTCTACTTTTTTGTAGAAGCCACAATTGATGCAATTGTTGCCTTTTGCATCTGGAGCTTTTTTTGCATCCTCAACGTAACGAACTGCTTTTGCGACGCTATCGTTAGCATCAACTAACGGCAAACCGCCACCAGCAGCAGCACCGCCACCACGAGCTCCCCTTTTTTGTTCTGCTTGTGCTTCAGAAACCATTACTTTTAAAGTTGCAGGAGCCAACAAGGCAAGACCAGCTACTTTTGCCGACATTGCAAAGAAACCACGACGATTCATTTTATTCATACCGTCCTCCTAATGGTACAAATGTACGCCTTTTCATTTGGTTTTCAATACGCATTTTGACAAACTTACTAAAAGTTTAGTTAAAAATTATTTACTTAATATGGCAGAGACACTGCCGACGATTGAGCACATGAGCCAAGATGAGAATTCCGCTCCCCACCAAAGTTAAGGTATTATGACCTACAACATGCAACCATGCATGAGGTACTGCCGCCATAGCTCCAATTACAAACAGACCCAAGAAGCCTAACAACAGGATACCCTTCTGGTGGTGCTGCTTATAGCCCTGATAAAAGGCAAACACTCCAACAGGAACCACAAAAAGCGCTAATAAAAAATGAAATAGAGGGTGTTCAAAAGCATAGCCCAGAGCCGGCAAAGAGAAGATCAAAAAAGGGGTTGCCACACAATGAAGTGCACAAAAACCTGAAATCAAGATACCGACTTTGTCCCAAAATGAGTTCATGGCTTTTTCTATTCCTAAATGCAAATTACTGTCAACAACTCACTTGCTCTTTGGAAAACAAACAGGATAATAGGCTATGCAAAACAGCATTCCGCCCATTTATGAGCTCGGCTCTAACTTTTATGATATCGTGGAGCCTGCAAAATTTCCTCAGCAGATCCTTCGCTTTCGCAACCAAAAGGCTGCTCAAAGCATCGGCTTGTCTAATCTGTCTGACTCCCAATGGCTCGAACATTTTGCGAGTTTTAAACCTCTAGGGCAGAATATATCTCACCCCTTAGCCTTGCGCTATCATGGCCATCAATTTACTCACTATAATCCAGAACTTGGAGATGGCCGAGGATTCTTATTTGCGCAGTTTCTGAATAATGGAAAGCTCTTGGATTTAGGCACTAAAGGAAGCGGCACAACTCCTTACTCACGAAATGGCGATGGGCGCCTCACTCTCAAAGGCGCTGTTCGCGAAGCTCTGGCCACCGCCACACTAGAACTCTACGGCGTCAATACATCTAAAACGTTTTCGGTTATCGAGACGGGTGAATCCTTGGTTCGCCATGATGAGCCCTCCCCAACACGAGCCGCGGTTTTAGTGCGCCTTTCTCATAGCCACATTCGATTTGGCACTTTTCAACGCTACACTTACCTCAATCAGTTGCCTGAACTTAAAAAGCTGATTTCTTACTGCCTTCAGCACTATTATCCTGAATGCCAAGATGCTGATGAATCTCTTGCTGCCTACAAAATGTTTCGTGCTGTCGTTGATGCTTCCGCCAAAACAGTCGCACAATGGATGATGGCTGGCTTCGTCCATGGAGTCATGAACACCGATAATATGAATATCACTGGCGAAAGTTTTGATTATGGTCCTTACCGTTTTTTACCAACCTATGACGTTCAATTCACTGCTGCTTATTTTGACCATCAGGGGCTATACTGTTTTGGTCGTCAACCCATTACAATGCATTGGAACCTCGAACAACTCGCTAAATGTTTTAACAAAGCTTATCCAGAAAGTCCTTTTTCAGAAGCATTAGAACAATTTGGTGAGGATTTTCAATACCATGCTGAAATGGAATTCTTAAGAAGACTCAACCTCACTCCACTACCCGGAGTTGAGATTTCTCAGCTTATGATTCCATTTTTTAATTTTGCTGAAAAATCAAAAGCAGGCTACGAACAACTCTTTTTTGATCTCCACAGCGGATGGGAGCGGCAACAATGGCAAAACTCTCCTCAGAAAAATCTCTATGAAGGAGAACTGTGGAGTTCTATTATAGATTCATTACGCTCATTCGAATGCAGCGATATCAATTTGACTCAATCTGAATATTACCAAAAAGCCATTCCACAAACTCTTTTATATTCAGAGATTGAGAGCATCTGGAAAGACATTGCTGAAAGAGATGACTGGCAGAAGTTTTATGACAAGTTAAATGCTCTCGATCCAAAATAAAAACCTCTCATCAACTTGGCACTTCGAGTGCAGAGTCAATGAGAGGCTCTCTTTCAGATACTTAAATATTACTCTCCTTGATAACCAGAGATTTTCTTAGCAACCCCTAGAGACCAAATCCTGAAGTCCTCGATAAAGCCAAAGGCTGCTGGCACTACAACGAGAGTTAGCAAAGTAGAGCTGATCAAACCACCAATAATACCAACCCCCATAGAAGTTCTCTGTGCAGAAGCTTCGTTAAGGCCGATTGCAATTGGAATCATACCAGCAATCAAAGCTAAAGAAGTCATAATGATAGGTCTAAAACGCGTACGACATGCTTTCACGATAGCTTCATTACGTGCCAATCCTTCTTTAAGTAGCTGATTGGTGTAATCGACCAAGAGAATTGAGTTCTTTGCCACAACCCCAAGGAGAAGCACAATCCCAATCAACGAGAAGATATCAATAGACTTACCCATGACTAACAAGCCTACAAAAGCCCCTGTCATTGCTAGTGGCAAGGCCAGAAGGATGGTAAAGGGCGTGATAAAGCTTTCATAGAGTGATGCAAGTACCAAGTAAATAAAGACAACTCCTAAGAAAATAGCAACAAGCATATTCGCGATAAGGTCTTTAAAGTCCTCTGCTTGACCTTGGAAACGGTATTCGATTCCTGCTGGCGGCTTAAGCTCCGTCTTTAAAAGTTTTTCGATCTCAGTAGTGATCGTCCCCAAAGAACCATCTTTACCTAAATTTCCAGAAACCTTAATAAAACGTGATTTATTCTGGCGATTGATTTGCGAGAATCCCTTAGTCTCATCACCTTTTGCGATACGACTTAATGGAATCATATTAAAATTAGAATTTGGCACGAGTGTGCTATCAAAATTGCTCTTCAAATCACGATACTGCTCTTCAAAGCGCACTCGCACTTTGTACTCAATACCACCTTCTCTAAAGATGGCTGGCTCACTTCCTTCTGTGCGATTTCTTAATTCCGCACCAGCTGTAACTGTAGATATCCCCAAGGACTCTGATTTTTGTCGATCGAACTGCACTTGAAATTCAGGCTTACCAGAGCGGAAATTCGTGTCGACATCGACTAACCCTTTAATTTGCGAGAGTCTGGCAACAACCTTTTCTGTATATTCGCCAAGAGCCTGAAGATCATCTCCTACAAAGTTTATATTCAATGGCTTTTCACCAGAGTTGGCTATATCAATGTCTCCAACAGTAACAATCGCCTCAGCTTTGTACTTTTCCATCTTTTTACGTACTTGTTCTTTAAAATCTGTGGTCGATAGATCACGCTGTTTACGAGGAACAAGCTTAACAAACAGCTGACCTTTGTTGGATTCATTATTTTGGGACCCCACAGTTGTCAGCATGACCTCAATAGCTTCGTTACCGTTCAATTCAGCTTCAATTTTTTTAATAAACTGATCTGTTGCCTGAAGCGAAGATCCCACTGGAGTTTCTATATTTATGCCAAACTCCCCATTATCATTAGGCGGTAAAAATGTTTTTGGAATAAACGGCAATAGCATCAATGAGGCCACAAAGATTGCAACCGCAGAAGCTAATACTGTTTTAGGAAACTTAATGACCCACTTAATGGTTTTTTCGTAGGCATCTTCGATTCGCGTTTGAAATCGATCGAAAGCTTTTAACATCCGAGCCACTGGCCCATTGCCTTTATCGTGCTCTGTTGGCGAAGCCATGTAAGCTGAAAGCATCGGCGCCACTGTGAAGGCATCAAATAACGAAATTAATAAAGTAAAGACAATGGTCAGACCAAATTGTTTAAAGAACTGTCCAATAGTTCCTTCCAAGAAAGAAATAGGTCCAAACACGGCAATAACCACCAACGTCACAGCCACAACTGCCATGGCAACTTCGTTAGCACCATCCAATGCCGCACGCATTGGCTTTTTACCCATTTCCATGTGACGGAAAATATTTTCCCGTACCACAATCGCATCATCGATCAAAAGACCAACTGCCAGAGACAGCGCTAACAGGGTCATAATATTGATACTAAACCCTGCAGCATACATTAAAATAAAGCCACCTAACAAAGAGTTGGGCAAAGCCATGCCCGTGATGAATGTCGAGCGCGCCGAACCTAAGAAGAAGAAGACCACGATGATACAGAGGATTATACCAATTGTAATAGACTCATAGACGTCAAACACGTTGTTACGAATAGGAAAAGAAAGATCTCTCACTAAAGTTACTTCTGCTTTAATGTTTCTTTCTTTTAAAAGTTCATTTACCTTCGCAATTGTCGCTTTGATGTTATCAGCAACCGCGACTGTGTTCGCTCCGCGCTGCTTATAAACCTGCATCAAAAGAGCATTACTTCCATTCACACGTCCAATGCTTTTTTGATCTTCTAACGATCGCTCAACACGTCCGATATCTTTAATTTTAACAGGTCGATCTGATCCAATAAAATTAACACTCACTTGCTCAATTTGTGTGAGGTTCTCAAATTCACCTTTGGTTCTATAAGTTAATTCTGTTTGTGGATTATCAACGCGACCAATAGGAATATCTTTTGAAGTTTCGCCAACTCGTTGACTCACTTGCAACATCGAAATCTTGCGATCCTGCAACTTGTTCTTATCGATCAAAACGTGAATCTCTTGTTTACGTCCACCAAAAATATCAACTTGCCCGACGTCATTAATACGTTCAAATTGTGGCTTAATAGTTTCATTGGCAAGGTCAAACATCGCAGCAGGTTCAAGCTCTGACTTTAACGCCATTACCACGATGGGCTGATCGGCGGGGTCAAATCTTCGAATAACGGGCTCATAGATATCATTTGGAAGATCACGACGAATATTGCCAAGACGATTGCGCACTTCTTGTTCTACTTCTTTGACATCTGTTCCTAATTTAAACTCAAGAATGATCAAAGCAACAGAATCTAGATTGTTGGATGTCAGGTTTTTCAGACCAGCAATACTTCCAAGCTCATCTTCAATGGGCTGAGAGACTTGCTTTTCTAGATCCTGCGGAGAGGCTCCCGGATATGTGATCTGTACAAATATCACTGGGAAAGTAACATCTGGAAATAGATCCACAGGCATCTTGCGCATACTGAATACACCCAAGATCAACATCATCGCTACGATACAAGTTATCAATATAGGTCTATTGACCGAAAGCTTCGGTAAATTCATAAATCAATCCTTATTCTGCCGCCACAAAGAGACGACTTTGGGCTTCCAGTTTTCTCTGTTCAGTTTTGAGTTTGGTAACAGTTAGTTCTGCTTCCGCAGCATCTTCTTCCGAATTAATAACATTGGAAGTTATAGATCTACCTTTATTAAACTTTTCAGACTCTGCTTTTGCTCTTTGTGTTTGAATAGATGAAATCCTTGAAGCTGCTTCGATTTTCTTACTGAGTTCTAAATAACGACGATTCAACTCGCTCCACTGAGTTTCACTCTCAAGCATTTTTCGTTCAGCTTGAAGCTGTGCAGCCAGTGCTTCCTTTTTAGCATTTTCCAAAGTGGCTTTTTTTGCTTCCACATCAAAAATATATGTCCAAGTCAAAGCCACACTTTGAGTGGGGCGATCCGTTTCTGTAAAGGAACTCATCGCTTCATCAAAATCTTCCGCTAAGGCATTTGTCTTATAGCTACCTGCTAAGACAAGATCTGAACGCAATCCTTCTTTAGCTTCTTGAGCCCCTTTTTGTCTTGCGCGTGCTGCCAACTGCGAGATGCGCGCTTCAAAACTTACTACAGGTCCCTTGCCGCCGACAATATCCACTAAATTACGACGAATATTAATATCACCTTTAAGATCAGGCGTTTTTTCATCACTAGAAAGCTCTAGAACATCTCTGATCTTTTTCTCTGCTGCCTTTTGTTCATCTTGAGCCATCAACAATTGCAACTCTCTAGCAGCAACCAGAGCTTGTGAACTCAATAGATCTGCTTGATCTGCAATACCATCATTTACGCGACGGCGAATCCAAGACTCAATTCTTTTGGCGCGCCCCAAACTCGCTTCACGAATTTTAAGCTCTTCTTTGTTGTAAACATAATCCCAGAACGCCGACTCTGCTTGTACCAATAATAATCTTTTCTGCAACTCTGCCGCTTTCTTTTCAGTATCTGCAGTTTCCATCTCGCGCTCTTGGCGCAAACGAGTCCCTCGTCCAAATGCATTTTTCCACAAAGATTGACTCACACTTAAACTCATAGAACTCAACCCTAAGGATGTCGGAAAAGGTACTGCTTGTGGAACATCGATAAGGGCAATATCACTCACATTGAGGCCTGCTTGAACAGATGTTCCTGTACTGAATTTTTTTGAAAGCCCAAGATTGTAAGATGTTGTTTCAATTCCCTGAGCTTGTAGCGATAGCCCCTGGTTGAAAGGGCTTTTGTCACTGAGATAACTTACTCCTGCATTGAGAGCAGGGGCCAACTCAATATCTCCAGCCACTCGCTTATACTCAGCAGCAGAAATCTGCTCTTCATAGCTCTGCACACCTTTATTTTTTTTGGCTGTGGTCGCAAGGAACTCTTGCAAATCCATAGCATAAAGTGGAGTGCTGATAAGAACTAACAAACCAGATAAGAGGATCTTATTGTTTTTCATTTTAGTATTCCTTCAGTAAAAATAGAAATAACTTGCTTTTTAAATTCAGAGCGTTCTTTGGGAATGAGATAACATCTTTCAACTAAACTTTGAGCACAGTCGTGCATTAAAATGTAACCCATTACTGATTCAGAAAGGAGACACATGTAAAAGTAAGGATTTAAGTCCTTGCGTACCAATCCTGTACGTTGCCCTTTTTTAAGAATCCCAGCTAACTTTTCCCCAACTTCAAACAACATTTTTTCGTGAATCTCTCTGGAGAAAGGCATTCCACTCAATTTTTCACGGGCCATGATTTGCGCAATATGGGGATTTGTGAGTCTTAAATCTAAGATACGATCGACCACAGCACCAATCACATCACGGATTTTTTCAAGAGAAAGATCTTCTTTATCAAAGGACTCAATCAACTTGTTCATGTCGGCTTTTACGTGGCCGGCAAAGTTTTCTAGGATGGCTTTGTAAAGCCCCTCTTTACCGCCAAAATAATAGGAGATAAGAGATATATTTAAACTCGCAGCTGCAGCGATATCACGAGTGGTGGTGCCATCAAAACCTTTCTCAGCAAATAAGCTGAGAGCGACATCCATAATTTTTGTTTTAGCATCTACTTCGTTCATGTTCTAAAGCCTAAATCAAACAGATGATTAAATCATCTGTTTGATTTTAGACACAAAAAAAGAGCGAACAGCGTCGCTCTTTTTTGAGAAAACTCTATGTTTTCAGAAGCTTATGGCTTTGTTTCGGGAGCAGCTTTGTCTGCAGCAGGTTTTTCAGTGCCACATTCTGATCCACATTTAGACTTACATTCTGAACCGCACTTATCTTTGCACTTCTCCGTAGAGCATTCAGTTTTAGAACCACAACATGCTTTTTTTCCGTAGTGACCACAACCAGACATTAAAACTGCAGCTAATACACTCATCATCAAGACTTTCATTTGACCTCCCCGATTTTTCTCGGCACTTCTTATTTTCAGGAGTTTATATGGAGCCTGTCACGGGTTTTTTCTATTTTTTTACGGATTCTCTCGTTGTAGAAGTCGGCATTCTCGACTCTCGACTAGATCACATTCATCTGTACGAACCCCAAATTTTTAACAAAAAATCTCCTGAGATAGATAAGTCAGAATTGCCTTGGCTTCAAAAACTCAGCCAAGAATTCGAGAACTACTTTGCAGGAAAACAAGCTCGATTTTCTCTGCAGTATCCCCTAGCTCATCAACCAAGCCCATTTTATAAAATTGTCTACAAAGAGCTGCAAAATTCCTCACCAGGAAAAACTCTCACGTACAAACAACTTGCAGAACTCAGCAACTCTCCACGAGCGGCTCGTGCTGTGGGTAGCGCTATGAGTAAAAACCCTTATCCACTTATTATCCCATGCCATCGTGTTCTCCCTAGCCATGGTAAAAATAATGGGGCCTACAGCGCTGGCAACGGAGAAGCGACAAAAAACTATTTACTCAACTTGGAGAGGCAACTTTTTATTTCGCACATGGAACAACAATGATGCCCCTCCGCGCCATAAAGTTCTCACAAACTCGCTGAAAGCTTAAGCAAAGCACAGCGAGTCACAAGCACTTAACGCACTCAGAGATAAACCAACCAAACCCTGACAATAAATAGTGTTGAAACTCTGCCAAAGTCTAGGTTCAATAGGGGCGTGTTCTGAGGGGGACTTTTGAGATTCTTAAGATTTACGGCGCTGTCAGTGTTATTCACAGCTCAGGTTGTTTGGGCCCAGCAGTCCACAATCTCAGATGTTTATTACACAATTTCTGAACCAACAGCGCCAAAACAGTCTATTGATTTTCTCTCATTTGAGCGTGAGGTTTTCACGCAAATCACGTCTCGCTTTTATTCTCTTTTAAAGTTTAATCTTCATGAAGAAGCACTTAAAGAGCCCGATGAGATCTACGCTCGACGTGTACACTTTGGACGCTGGGTGAACGACCCCACTGATGATACTTGTTGGAATACTAGAGCCAAAGTGCTCATCCGTTCTTCTGCTCGACCAGTTCTTTTTAGAAACCAGAAGAACTGTGTGGTAGATAGTGGTGAGTGGCACGATAATTTTACGGGCTTGAAGTTTGAAGAAGCAAAACAGATGCAAGTTGATCACACGGTGCCACTCAAACATGCGTGGATTACTGGCGCTAACAAATGGGACTTCAATGCTCGCTGTTTATTCGCAAACTTCATCTTTAATGACTATCACTTAGCTCCGGTTTACGGCCGAGAGAACATGTCTAAGGGGGATCGCGCTCCTGATGCTTACATCCCTCCCAATCCAGAATACACCTGTAATTATCTTAAGAACTGGCTCAAAATCAAATTAGCATGGCGCTTAGCTCTTACAGCTTCAGAAGTTGAGGCGATTCGTTTGACGGCAAAAGATGCTGGCTGTTCAGTTGCTGATTTTAAAATGACAACCAAAGAGTTGCGCGATGTTCGCATCGCCATCAACGACAATCTGAACTACTGCACCCTCAATCGCCGTCAGTAAAAAGGTTATAATATGACAACTAAAAAACTTCCTCCAATGGCTGCTAAACAGCCACAATCATTTCGCCATCATGGCATTCAACGTACAGATAAATACTTCTGGCTCAGAGATATTAAAGACAAACGCACCCTTCCTCATCTCAAAGCTGAAAATGCTTACTTTGCTCAAGAAATGAAGGCTCTCGCTCCTTTAAAAAATAGACTTTTTAAGGAGATGAAAGCGAGAATCCAAGAAGAAGATTCCTCAGTACCTGCGGTTTCTGGGCCCTTTGAGTACTATTACAAATACAAAAAAGGACAGCAGTACTTAGTTGAGTACCGCAAACCACTAGGTTCTTCATTTAAAAAAGAAGAAGTAATTTTAGACCATAATGCTTTAGCAAAAGGCCATAAATATTTTGATTGTGACCTCACTATGATGAGTCCCAATCACCGTTATGCTGCTTACGCCTTTGATGTTGATGGCTCTGAAAAATACTATATTTGCATTAAAGATCTCAGCACTGGATTAAATCTAAAAGACAAAATCCCCAACACTCGCGGACAAGCTGTTTGGGCCAACGATAATAAAACCTTTTTCTACATTGAGCTCAACGAAAAGTTACGTCCCTACCGTGTAAAACGCCATGTACTTGGCGATGACCCTTCGAAAGACCGCATAATCTACGAAGACAATAGTGGGGAGTATTTCCTAGGGATTCACAATTCCAGCTGCCAGAACTATATTTTTATCGGTTCTTATGGCTCCGTTGACACAGAATACTTGGTTCTATCCGCCAATGATCCTCAAAATAAGGCTCAACTTTTTTTAAAAAAGAAAAGCAAACATGAGTATTATCTAGATCACCACCATTCTTTGGGTTTTATTATTCGCAGTAATTATCACCACAAAGACTTTGCTCTTTATACTTGCGACTCTTTAAAAAAGACCCAACCCCAAAACTGGAAAAAGCTTTACGTTCCGAAGTCAGACATTCAGATCAAAGACTTTCATGTTATGGCCCATCATTTAGTCATCAGTGAACAATACGATGGTTTGCCTCAACTCTCAGTCCTTAAGATTGAAAACAACAAACATCACGTTATTAGTTTTCCTGACGAAGCTTACCATGTCACTTTAAGCCATGAGAACTATGAGTATTTCACTGAAGAAATTCGACTTCAGTACTCATCCCCTATTCGCCCTGAGACGACGTACTCTTACAATGTAGAAAATAAGGAGTTAAAAACACTCAAGGTTAAGCATATCAAAGGACACAACCCTAAAGACTACGTTTGCAAAAGAGTCTGGGTAAAGAGCCATGATCAAGTTAAAGTCCCACTCGTTATTGTTTATAATAAAAAAACAAAGCTAAACGCCTCTGCACCAGGTTATTTATACGGCTACGGCTCCTATGGTGCCATCATTCCAGACGCCTTCCCAGCTAGAAGAGACATTTTCAGAATGGTAGATCGTGGAATGGTTTACGCCATGGCACATATTAGAGGCGGAGCTGAGATGGGGCAGCACTGGCATGAAGACGGTAAGTTTTTAAAAAAGAAAAACACTTTTTTGGACTTTATTGCCTGTGCTGAATATCTCAAAAAGAATTCTTTTGTCGCGAGTTCAAAACTTGCAATTAGTGGCGGCAGTGCTGGCGGGATGTTGGTTGGGGCCTGCGCCAACATGCGCCCAGATTTGTTTGATTTAGTAGTGGCTCATGTGCCTTTTGTGGATGTGATCAACACGATGCTTGACGACACTCTTCCGCTTACTAAGCTTGAGTACAACGAATGGGGAAATCCCGCTGATAAAAAATACTTTAAGTACATGCTCAGCTACTCCCCCTACGACAATGTTGAAGCCAAGGACTATCCGCCCTTTTTTGTAACTTGCGGTTTAAATGATCACCGAGTCACCTATTGGGAGCCAGCTAAATGGGTTGCTAAACTCCGAGAACTAAAGACCGACAACAATAAAATTCTTTTTAAAATCAATATGGGAGCTGGCCATTTTGGCACAACTGGGCGATTTGACTATCTTTGGGAGTATGCTGAGGAATATGCCTTTGTTCTCAACCACTTTGGCTTAGGCAAAAAGTAGTGAGGACAATAGTTTATTTAAAGATATATTTTTTACAGAGGCCTCAATTTAACCTCAAATTTTAGGCCATTTAAGAATACAAGCTGGTCTCTTTACATGAGAAGGGGCCATAGATGTTCTTAAAGTCATTTGCTTTAGTCGTGTCATTGTTGTTTCTGTTTTTAGGCTGTAGCCAGCAAATTTCTCAAATGCGATTTACTAAACCTTCTGACAAAATTATGGGTGGCTCGCAAGTGCCTCCACAAGACTTTACAGCTCAGAGCACAGTTGGTATTTACGATCACCTCGAACAAGGTATCTGCACCGGAACCCTCATTGCCCCTAATATAGTTTTAACAGCAGCTCACTGCTTAAGCTCTCGCCCCAAAAACATGCGTATTATATTTCATGAGAATATCGACGACACCCTCAATGCTCGTGAGCCTGACATCAAAGAAGCCTTCGTCCGTAAGGTCTCTGAGTATAGAATTCATCCTAACTATGCTCCTCAGCAAGACCAAGAGAAGTACGACCTCAATGATATTGGTTTGATTCGCTTTCAAGGCTCAATCCCTGAAGGGTTTAAACCTGTTGAGTTTTTAAAAAATACCAATGTTTTACAAAAAGGCATGTGGGTTACCGTTGCTGGTTATGGAGTGACCAAAGTTGAAGCTCGCGAAATTGACCCAAAAAATTACCCTGATTTTGAAGAATCTCTAAAGTATGGCCTGGTTATTTGCTTTGACACTCGCAACACCGACTGTATTGAATTGCACATGGAAGGCGATGGCACTCTTTTAAAAGCTCAAGCACAAATCAGTAAAATACATCACTCCGAATTCAGCTTAGATGAAACCAAAGGGCAAGGCACTTGCTCAGGTGATTCCGGTGGACCAGCTTATATCAAAATCGGCGACAAAATTTTAGTCGCGGGCGTTACCAGTCGAGGTAGCATGCTCTGCAATGATGAAGGGGTCTATTCCTCTACGGCAGCACATGGTGATTGGCTCTCTCAGACTGTCAACGAGCTGATGGCAAAAGTAGTAGCCAAATAATTTAGATACTGACAACCTCAAAGCTATCAATCGTTAAAGGCCTTAGAATCCTTAAGGCCAAATTATTAAAGTGCTCCGAAAAGTCTGTCGTACACACTTTAACCGCAGCACCTAGATTACTATCTGCTGCTTTAATTCTTCCGTTCGCAAAATCCCGCAACAACAACTGCGTCACCGCCTCCCCAGAGTCTACCAATGCTATGGAATTACCAGTGACTCTTTCGATTGAGTTTCTGAGTAAGGGGTAGTGAGTGCAGCCTAAAATGATGGTGTCCACATGCTGTGGAAGAATCTGGCTTACATAACGATAAACAATGAGATTGGTAACGGGATCAGCATCCCAACCCTCTTCAGCTAGAGGCACAAACAACGGGCAGGCAATATCAAATACTTGCGCTTGTGCCTCATGTTTAAGAATCTCCATAGTATAGGCTTTGGATTGAACAGTGGCTCTCGTCGCCAACACACCTATGCGTTTGGATTGAGACTTAGCCAAAGCCACTTGAGCTCCGGGCTCAATTACATTGTAGACAGGAATGTCTTTATAGCTAGGCTCCATAAACTGAGCTGATGCCGAATTACAGGCAATAACTATGGCTTTCACATTCTCTCGAATAAAATAATCCATGTTCTGCTCAGTGTATTTGCGAATGGTGGCCGCTGATTTAGAACCATAGGGTAAGCGAGCCGTGTCTCCTAGGTAGAGAAAGCTCTCTTGCGGAAAAGCGTGAACCAATTCACGCAAAACCGTAAGCCCGCCAATTCCAGAGTCAAAAACCCCTATGGGCCTTGAGTCACCGCTCATATTTAAGATTTTACTCCATGAGCTCTAGACTCAGAAATGCCATTGGGAGACATCTCAATAAAGCGAGCCTTTTCTTTAATCTCTTCAACTGAAGTTGCATTGACATAACTCATGCCAGAACGGATTCCACCAGCCAACTCTAAGATCACATCTTTAACGTGCCCCTTGACATTCACAAAAGTAGACTCCCCTTCTGGAGCCATTCCCTCTGGAACACCACCGCGCCAAGAGTCCTGAGCAGAACGAGACGCCATTCCACGATATTGTTTGCGGCCATTTTTAATTTCACCGGGGGTTTCAATTGTGCCTGAAAGCATACTACCCAACATGACAGTGCTTGCCCCTGCCGCAAAAGCTTTGACGATATCACCACTGGTACGAATTCCACCATCTGCAATGACTGGTACACCTCTTTCCTGGGCCACTTCTGCACACATAGCAATAGCCGTGAGCTGTGGGACTCCGCAACCCGTGATAATACGAGTGGTGCACATTGAGCCAGGTCCAATACCTACCTTAATAGCATCTGCCCCCGCTTCGATCAGATCATAAGCAGCTTCTGGCATTGCCATGTTACCAGCGATGATCTCAACTTTGGGGTACTTATCTTTAAGCCACTTCATGGTCTCTATCATTTGCACACTGTGCCCGTGAGCGATATCTATAGTTAAAATATCAACACCGGCTTCGATAAGTGCTTGAGCACGAGATTTAAACTCCTCACCCACTCCAACGCTAGCAGCGACGTGGTTTAGACCCGCATCGCGAAGTTTGCGGCTTTGTAGGGCTTGCTCTTCAGCTGTAATAAAACGATGCAAAATACCTATGCCTCCCAACTGGTGCATAGCAAAGGCCATGTCGAACTCAGTGATAGTATCCATGTTGGCAGAAATGATAGGCATTTCGATGGAAACTTTTTTTGTGAGCTGTGATTTTAAAGAAGGATCTCGACGTGACCTAACATCAGAGCGTGACGGTACGATCAAAACATCATCAAAAGTGAGTCCACGACCGCGGGTTTTCACTTCTTGCCACTTAAACAATAGATTGTTCATAATTTAGATCTCCTTCATTATCAGCTTTAAATATTTCAAAAACCTTATAAATAAAAAACAACAAAATAAGTGTATCTACAAATGCCAATGCCAATGCCGTGGTCGGATGAATCAAAAACGACTTGTGCTCATCAAAGGCACTCGTCAAAATTGCTGGCACGACAAACTGAAAAAGAACAATCAACACCAATATTTTGATTCGATGTTGAGAAAACCGCTTTCGTGATTCACTCAGGGCATCTACTTTCCCCTGCGCGTAGTTCTTAGAGAAAAAGACCACGAAGGGGACAAAAATGAGTTGGCTGTATTTCCAAAACCCAGGAAGAAGCAAAAAGAGAGAGTATAATATGACTTTCCCCCATGAACGCAGAGATTCAATCAAAAACTGCTGAAAGAGAAAAGCGCGATCCATAATCACAGTCTTGAGATTAAATTTTTGGTTCAAAAACAAAAAGCATAACCAAAACTGCAAGATTGGAAACACGAGCGAAAAGAGGATGGACATAAATCCCGCAAGATAAAGCCAAATACCAGCCCCACTGAGACTAGAAACTTCGGCTTCAATTTTTCGGGCTAGAAGTTGCTCTAAAAAAAGAGATGCACTGATCAGAACCCACAAGGGTATGATTACTTTTTGAGCATTTTTGCGGAATTCTTCAGTAAAAATCACACACTATTTAGAGAGACATTTGGCGGAGGAGTCAAACCATTTAAACTCTGCGGCACAGAGAAAGAACACCATGACAACAAGCTATAATTTTATTACATTGCTTATTCGTGCCCTGGTGGCGAAATTGGTAGACGCACAGGACTTAAAATCCTGGGCTTCCTTCACAGGGGCGTGCCGGTTCAAGTCCGGCCCGGGGCACCAACTCTCGAGTTAGAGTTGAATCAGGGGTTCGGCTCTTCTCACTTAATCGTATATCACACAGCGCAAGTCAGTAAAAACAAGCATATAGAGTTTTCGCGCGATAA
>JBKHVM010000024.1:0-33499 GCA_046570065.1 Bdellovibrionia bacterium | reverse complement strand
TCGAGAACAACGAAATTGCATTGTTTTTGGGAAGTCCCGGCACGGGCAAGAGTCATCTTGCGATTGCTCTTGGGATGAGCGCTGCGCAGGCTGGTCACAGTGTTTTTTGTACGAGTGTAAAAAGACTTGGGACAAAGATCCGTAAAGCGCGCGAGAACAATAAGCTCGATGTTTTATTCAAACAAATTCTAACATCAAAGCTATGGATCTTGGATGACTGGGGCGTCGTAACAATGCCACGAGACGTGAGTGAGGAGATCTTCGATTTATTTGATCGACGCAAGCACAATTCGGCTATGATCTTAACCAGCAACCGCGACGTTGAAGAATGGCCACAAGTTTTTACCGATCCGATCCTGGCAAGTGCTGCCATCGACAGGATGTTCGAGAATGCCCATATTTGCATTTTTGAAGGCCCCAGTCACCGCATGAAGGGACGAATAACTTTCAACGATATTGACAGCGAGTAGAAAGACCAATAAACCCTCAAAAATCAGGTGGTCAAAGTATCTGAAACGAACCCGGTCAAACTAAGTGAAACGGAACACTTTTTTTATTATTCTGGTGGTATATGGTAAATCGCCGTACTTTCTTTAAAAAAATACTGTGGCTTAGTGGTAGTTTTTTATCAGCTGCTTTGGGCTTAAAATATTGGTGGAGCCGTAAGCAAAAAAACTCACAAGCAGGGGAGTCTCTTACAATGAGTGATGTGAAAATGTTCAATATTGATTTTCAGTGGCCCACATTTGAACCATTTTTGTTTTGTGTTCACCACTACGATAAATATCCAGAAGGCAATGGCGCTTACGGTCCTGACGTCAAATTTTTGAGTGGGCGGAATATGGGGCAAGATTTTGAAGAAAAAGATGGCTTCAGGATGTATCATGGTGAAGAAGTTCCGGGTTTTCCAGTGCATCCCCATCGTGGTTTTGAGACGATTACCATTGTTCGTAAAGGTTATGTGGACCATGCCGACTCTTTGGGGGCTGCTGGTCGCTACGGAGAGGGAGATGTGCAATGGATGACGGCGGGGGCAGGAGTTCAGCACTCAGAAATGTTTCCGTTGTTGAGAACAGATAACAAAAACACCGTGGAGCTTTTCCAGATTTGGTTAAATTTACCTCGCAGAAGTAAAATGGTTCCGGCACATTTTAAAATGTTTTGGTCAGAAAAAATACCAAAGGTAAAAGCGGCAGACGGCTCTCATGAGGTGACTGTTATTGCGGGTGAGTATGCTGGGGCAAAAGCTTTGCCACCACCACCTGATAGTTGGGCCAGTGATAAAGATGGCGAAGTGATGATCTTATTGGTAAAGCTGCAAAAAGGAGCAACCATCAATTTGCCAAAATCAAACAGTGAAGCCAACCGCACTCTCTATTTTTTTGAAGGAAATTCTTTTTCAATAAACAATCAAGAAATTCAAAATAAAATTGGTTTGCATCTATCAGCACAACAAGATCTATCCATTACAGCTAATCACGAAGAAGGTCAGTTTTTAGTTTTACAGGCAAAGCCAATCGGTGAACCAGTGTTTCAGCATGGCCCTTTTGTGATGAACACAAGAGAAGATATTATCAACACCATACAAGATTATCAAAAAACTCAATTTGGTGGTTGGCCCTGGAAACGTCACGATATGGTTCACGGAGACAAAATCGAAAGATTTGCTCTCTACCCCGACGGCAAACGCGAAACCCCAAGTTAAAAACTGCAATTAAAATTCTGCTCTGCCTTGCACGGGGAGCCCCAGCTAACTTCTACGACTTTCCCCCTGTTCGAGGGCTTTAGCTGGAGGCCCAAGTGTCTACTCTCGCAGCGCCACTTCCCCAGAGCTTTGCAGTCTCCGGTGGCTCCCGCCCTCCAACTCTGCCCGAGCTCCACTCTCCTCTTTTTTGGAAGCCCGTCATCCCTGACTAACTGCCATTGCCAATAATAAGAAGTAGTACTGCGCCAAGCTCACACCTGAACCTTGTGGCACATAACCCATCTCTTGTGGAGCAGGCCTCCGCCAAGCTGGAGGCGTTGGCCCCGAAGGGGACATGGCGGTGTGAACCCCATGGATGGGTGTGCCTCTCCACAAGAGATGGGTTATGTGCCACAAGGTTCAGGTGTGAGCTTGGCGCAGTACTACTTCTTATTATTGGCGAACGCATCCATGCTTGGCAGAGGCATTCCAAAAAAGAGGAGAGTGGTGCAGAGGCAGATCTAGAGGGTGAGCTGCACTGGAAACAACACTGCTCTGGGGTGCAGAGGCGCAAGAGTAGGCTTGTGGCTTAGGGCCTAAGTCCCCCGTGAAGAGTCAAAGTCGCTGGAGGCACCGGGGGAGTCTCTAGTGGAAGGTAGAGCTGAGGCTCTCTTGCAGTTTTTAGCTTGGGGTTTTGTCTTGCTATGAGTGGGGTACGAGAGTAGGCTGATCTTTTGGTTTTTATGCGTAAAGTTTTGGGGCATTCTACTTTTTCATTTTTGTTTTTTGGTGCTTTGCTAACTCTTTTGGTGTTGCAGTTGTATTCTCATGTGCAGCAAGCCCATCTTGAAAGTGAAATGCAGAATTCCTTAAAAAAAGCGGAATTGGTAGAGCGTAAGATTAGTGAGTTTGTGGTTTCTTCGCAAGTGGTGAGTCAGTTTGTCTTTGAGGATATACAAGTTTCTCAAAAGTTGGTGCAAGCCGAAATTGAAAAAAAACTGCACCGTTACTTAAAATCAAGTCCCTCAGACATTATTTATGGAATTGGTATTTGGTTTGAACCTTATCGCTTTGATAAGAATAAGAAGTATTTTGGGCCGTATGTACGTAGGGCTGAAAACAATTCTGAAATAACTTACGAGTGGGATACTGCAGATTACGACTATCATAATCAGAATTGGTATAAGATAGGCATTAAATCAGGAGATCTAAATACTTTTGTCGATCCTTATTTTGATACTGGTTTGGTTTTTGTTTCCAACGTTCGTTCTTTTTATGATCAAGATAAAAAACTGTTAGGTGTTATTACTGTAGATATTGTAATGCCGCAGCTTCTTGAAATTATTCGGTCATTTAATTTGAATTCGGAATCAGTACTATACATCGAAAACAGGCAAGGAAAGTTGTTAGCTCATCCCTTACAAGAAAAGTTTCTAGAAAAAGTTAGGGAACAGGGAGCGACAAAAGAAGTTACATTGCTAGATTACAATGCGAGCGATATCCAAAATCTTTTGCAGTTAGATTTAAATCCTAAGTATCGTCAGCAAGTTACTAATAACGACCTTGGGTGGAGAGTGGTAGTAGATGTCAGTGAGAGTCATGTTTTTGGAAAAATCAAAGATACTAAGTATGCATTAATATATGGCATTTTTATTTTTTGGGCACTGGTTCTTTACATTGAAAAAATTGCAGCAGATAGAAAAAGAGAAAGTTTGGAGAGCAACAAAGCAATGGAGATTGCAAGAGCACAACTCATGCAGAATGCTAAGATGGCAGCTTTGGGAGAAATGGCAGGGAGTGTAGCTCACGAAATTAATAATCCATTAGCCATAATATCGGGTCATGCCCAAATGATAAAAAAAGATTTTATCAAAGAAAAACACACACCAGAACAGACGATAGAAAAAGCTGATAGAATATTAAAAACAGTTGAAAGAATTAACTCTATCGTTAGGGGATTAAAGACCTTTGCACGCTCAGGTGAAAATGATCCTATGTTGCTGGAGCCCTTAGAAGATATTATCAAGGATTCGATTTCATTTTGCGAAGAACGTTTGCGATTAAAGAGTATTGAATTAAGAATTTCTGAAGTTCCAAAAATATTTCTAAATTGCCGTAAAAGCCAAATGGCACAAGTGATAGTGAATCTTGTGGCAAATTCTATGGATGCCATTTCAGATATTCCAGAAAAATGGATTCAATTAGATTTTGAGATTTTAGAAAATCAAAAAGTAAAAATATACATCACAGATTCGGGTAAAGGAATTCCTGCAGAAGTGGCAGAAAAAATCATGTTCCCATTCTTTACAACAAAAGAAGTCGGTAAAGGCACAGGTTTAGGCTTAAGTATCTCTAAAGGAATTATCGAGGACCATCACGGCAAACTCACTTATATCTCAGATCACCCAAATACACGTTTCGCCATCGAACTAACCTACGAAAAGTAAAAAACAGACAAAAACCCTCAACATTCAAAATAAAAAAATTGTTAAAAAAGTTATCGCCCGCAGTTCTTCACTTTTGCTTCTGCGGGGAGTGTGCAGTGCTGTGCTGTGGTGGCTGGGCTGGGGGAGTATATGCATGCTGTGGCGGGGACATCCAGCAAACCGGAGGTGTTCGCCCAAAGGGCGATGCTGGTTAGCTCAAGGACGAGCGCGTCCCCGCCATAGCATGCATATACTCCCCCAGCCCAGCCACCACAGCACAGCACTGCACACTCCCCGCAGAAGCAAAAGCGAAGAGCTGCGGGCGACCGCAGCTACTTTAAAAAATGTGTTTGATTTCAGGAATGAGAGGTTAACGAGCTGTTGATTCAGTGACCACAGTTTCACGAACAACAACAACTTTGATACTTCCAGGATAGCTGCATTCTTCTTCAATTTTAGCAGCAATTTGGCGAGATAAACTCATGGCATATTTGTCGTCGTACTTTCTGCCATTAACGAGGACTCGGCACTCTCTACCGCCACTGAGAACAAAACAATCAGTGACTCCTTCAAAGCTGCGAGCAATTTCTTGCAGTTCGCTAACTTTTTGATTGTAGGATTCGATGGTAGATCTACGAGCGCCAGGACGAGCTCCTGAGATCGCATCAGCTGCAATGACTAAGAAAGCATGATCCGTTGTGGGTTGTTCGTCAAAATGGTGAGCTCGTACATTGTGAACAATTTCAGGAGACTCTCCACGGGCTTGAATAAAGTCAGCACCGATCACGGCATGGCCGCCATCCATCGCATGGTCCATCGCTTTACCAATGTCATGAAGCATGCCTGAGCGACGTGCTGATTTAATGTCGATATTCAGCTCTGCGGCCAATAAGCCAGATAACCATCCAACCTCGCCACAATGAAAGTACTGGTTCTGTGTAAAAGAGTAGCGGTAGCGTAAGCTGCCCATCATCTGGCGAACTTCTGAATGAAGCCCCTCAAGTTTCAACTCTTTGGCGAGGAGATCACCATCTTTTTGAATAGTTCTAAAGAGTTCTTTCTTTTGATTCTCAGCCACTTTTTTGATGAATTCTGGATTTACGGGGCGTTTCTCTTTTAAGAGTTTTTCAAGAACGCGACGAGTGAGTTCACGACGAACGGGATCAAAGCCGGCAACGCCAATCATGTCCATGTCGTCTTGAATGATAACATCACAGCCGGTGATCTCTTCGATAGTTTTGATGTTAACTCCAGCAGCATCGCACAAAATTTTGCGAGATTGTGGGTCAGGAAAGTTCACAGCGCCGATTCCGCGCTCAGGGCAGTAGGGGCGAGCAAAGCGGTCAATAGACAAGGCTAAAATGCGTTTGGCTTTTACCTCTGCGTGTTCTTTAGCATCTTCTTCAATAGCTTGTGCCAACTTGAGTGCACGCTGTTGCGCTTCTGTTTCTAAGCTCTTTTGGATCTCTGCTTTGACCTCAGCTTGTGTCGTACCTAGCTTTTCAGTTAAGCGATGGACAAATTGTTGGTTCAACTCCTGAACTTGATTTTTAACTCTATCAAATTCGTCTTTTAAACTCTTAACTCTTTGTTCGTTGGTTTTAACGGCACTTTCAAATTCTTGAGTTTTTTTCTTCTCTTCGTTGAGAAACAAATCTGCTTTTGATTTCTTTTCATCCACGAGTTCCTGAAGTTGTTCAATTTTCTCTTCAGACTTCAGCATGTCTTTTTCAACTTTAGTCCAAAGCTCCATTTCAATTTCTTGAGTGCGTTCCTGCTCTTCGAGAGTGCGCATTTCAACAAGCTCTTGAGCTTCAGCTAAAAGCTCTTGCGCCTCTTCTTGAGCACGTTTGATCGTTTGCTTATTGAGAAAATTTCGCGCTAGGACGCCGAGGCCTAGGCCACCCAATAAGCTCACGATTGCTGCAATAATTAAATTCATGATAATCACCTAAATTCCTAATCCTATTAGACCTTTTTATATCAAAAAGTTCAACCAAGCAGGCCGTCATTCCAGAGTATTTTTAATGGCCCGCAACGTCAATATGAGCACTCCACAGCCTTTGTCAGCTTCTAATTCGAAAAAACGCTTTTCCAATGGCAAAAAGCCCTATTTTAAGTCAAAGTTAAGAGCTATAACGAGGTCTATTTATGGGTAAAATGAATTGCGAAACAGTTTGGATTGAAGATGTTAGTTTTGAGTCTAGTGTAAGAGGACATAAGGTCCTAATGGATGCCCACAAAGAGTTTGGTGGAAAAGATAGAGGCCCCACACCAAAAGAGCTACTTTTGACTAGTATTACAGGTTGTAGTGGGATGGATGTAGCTTCTTTGTTAAAGAAATTTCGTCAGCCTATCAAATCGTTCAAGATGCTAGCAGACACTCACACCACCGAAGGTCATCCTTCTGTTTTTGCTGAAGTTAACATTTCTTTTGTTGTTGAGGCAGGCGAAGGTGTTGAAGCCGAAAAAGTAATCAAAGCTGTAACCTCATCCATGACAAAGTACTGTGGTGTTTCTGCGATGATTGCAGAAGTTTGTCCGATTCATTTTAAAGTTATTTTGAATGGAACAGAAATTTACGCTGCGGATGCCAGTTTCCAAATCCCTGGCTTTTAATTAAACAGACTGTATCATAGCCTCTATCTCATACTTCGCTCACGCAAAGGAATGAGCTAGAGGACTGACTCGACAGTTTGAGTTTGTGGCGTTTGGTCTTCTGGATGGATTTTGAGGGGTTGCTCGATGTTCTTAATTTTTGTGGAGAGATAAACTGCTACTAAACTAAAAGCCACCGCAAAATAACCCACACGTTCGTAATTTAATAACTGACCCGTGCTGCTTTTACTGACGAGCATACCTGCAACATAGCTTGCCGCTGCCGAACAAAGGTTTTGTACAGAACTCACAAGACTCATAAAGCTTCCACGCTGTTGGGGAAGTACAGTTGATGAAACCATGGCAGAGGCAGGTATCATGCGTCCACCGCTGGCGACAAAAAAGAAAGCCACGATAGAAAGAGCCCAGTAGATAGAGGATGGGCCTAAATGCGTGATGAGCAAAATCGGAATCAAAACAACAAGTCCCGACACAAAGTAAACGCGATGTTTGCCAAAACGATCTGCCATGCGACCAATTAAGGGGCCTGTAAAGATAGAGAATCCACCGCCAACTAAATAAATAAGAGGAAGTTGTGCCTCGGTTAGGCCCACATTCATGACCATGGACGGGCTCAAGAACGGTATGATCGCAAAATGACCAAATACCATAGTTGCCATAAACAGAAGTGCCAGTTGTTGATTGCGATTGTTCGCAATGCTTTTGAGTGTGGCAAAAGCGGAGGGTTTTTCGTGGCCTAAGTGGTGGAGATGGCTGTGCATGGGAGGAAGGCCTAAAAAGATAACGGCACTGACGGCGACAGAAGCCACTCCTAAGAAAAGAAATGGCGCATGCCAATCAAATTGATTGGCTAAGTATAAACTAAATGGAACTCCTAAAATAGAAGCCAAACTAAAAGCAGACATGATGATGCCCATAGCGCTTCCACGTCGAGAATATTCAATTTGATCGCTGACAATAGACATGACCAAAGAACCTAGGACGCCACCAAAAAAACCAGTGAGGCTGCGAGTGGTGAGGAGTATTTCGTAAGTAGGTGAAAAAGCGCAGGCGATGGTTCCAATTGAAAAGCCAAAAAAGAAGAATTGAAGAGCCTTTTTGCGATCAAAACGATCGATAAAGAATGATGCCAAAAATCCACTTAAGCCAGCTGTAAAAGTGTAGGCTGATACAAGGAGGCCAAATTGCGAAGTGTTGATGTCAAAAATTCTCATTAATGCCGGCCCTAGCGGCATCATAATCATAAAATCGACAATGTGGCTAAAATTGACGGCAGCGAGAATAAACAATAAAAACTTTTCTTGTCGATTGAACATGGGCCATATTGTGCCTGAGTCTGATCTAAAAATCGAGATCTAAATTAAGTGCATGTCAATTGTTGCAACTGTTGAGGCGGTGAGGTAACCAATAGGTAAGTAAAGGAATTAAACATGAGCAAAGTTCTTTCTTTAGTGAAGTCATTGGTGATTATATTGATTCTTGCAGTTCTGGGTTGGATTGTTTTTAATTATTATTCTGTCATTTTCTCAAAAAAGGTGAGTGGAGTAGTTACGCGAGTGGAGCGTATTGAGTTGCCGGTGGCTTTGGTGGCTAACAATGGCGGCGATATGACAGCAAAGATGTTTTCTTTTGCTGTGGGTATTAAAGATCTAAAGACTGGAGAAATCTTCACAGCGAGCTCAGAAGATCGTCAATGGGCAGTGGCTGAGCCTGGGTTATGTGCAGAAGCTGAGTTTTTACCGTATGTGCCTTGGAATTTAGAGAAAAAGGGAACCTTTTTTGGCGCAAGACTTTTAAGGCTCTATGAGTGCCCAGCGGAGTCGGTCGCTCAATAAATGGTGATGATTGCGGGACTCCTACTGAGTGCCATTTTAGCAGGGATTGTTGGGTCTATTTTAGGGCTTGGTGGGGGCATCGTCCTAGTGCCATTGCTAACTATCTTTTTTGAAGTGCCGATCAATCAGGCTGTCATTATTAGTTTGGTTTCCATAGTTGCTACTTCACTTGGCTCTAGCACTTTGTTTTTGGAGAAGCAGTTAACCAATGTGCGAGTGGCGACTGTCTTGGAGTTAGGCACTATCTTGGGCGCAATTCTAGGAGTCTTTTTGGTCACATTGCTGTCGCCCAAAATTCTGTTTATTGTCTTTGGACTTTTTCTGATTTTTTCAGCCTTACAGCAGTTTCAGCAAAGGCTAGAGGTGCGGGCTCTACGCAACGACTCTTATGCAGAAAAATTAAAACTTCAGAGCTTTAATCCCGAAAGTGGAATCTACTTTGTTGATAAAGTACCAGCGGCCTTTGCGATTATGGTAGGAGCTGGAGCTATTTCTGCGCTGCTAGGAATTGGAGCTGGTGCTTTTAAAGTAATGGCGATGGATCGGGCCATGAAATTGCCACTCAAAGTTTCTAGTGCCACATCGAGTTTTATGATTGGCGTGACGGCTGCGGCGAGTGCTATTTATTATTATACACGCGATGCTATTCCCCTGGAGCTGACTCTGCCTGTCTGTTTAGGTGCCTTGGTGGGAGCTCTTTTGGGAGCAAAGTTGATGGTCAAGCTTAAACTAAGAACCATTCGTTATCTTTTTGTGGTGGCTCTCATTATCATTGGGCTGCAAATGCTGTTGCGAGGTCTAAATTATGGTTTCTAAGTCCTCACCACAGGATCGAATTTTGACCGTTTATTTTAAAAATTATTTTAGGATAGTTTTTATTTTGCTCATGATAAGCGTGACTTTACAGCTGTTCAATCACGCTTACTGGCCACTCCTGGCAAAGGCCACATTGTTGCTACTAATATTAGCGCCGTTGCTAAAAATAGTGATCCTAACTGGTTTATATTTTATAAACAGAGAGAAACTCATGGCTATGATTTCATTGTTAGCATTTCTAGCTCTTTTGATTTCTGCAGTTTTAGGTCTCAAAAAATAATATCTCAAAAAATGGACTTATAATAGGGTCTCTATTTTTATCTTCAGTGAAGAATTTAGTTTAATCTTGTTGAGCATATTTAATGTGGATTGGTAGACTATTTCGGGCTGCTGTGGATCCATTATAAAAGCAAATAGTTTCAGTTGGAGTTTGTCGCAGACTTTTAATAGCCCCAGTGTCTGGTTAAAAAGAGCCTCTTCAATAACAACAGGGCTAGCGTTTTGAGCCATGAGTGGGAAGTGATAAAAGGAATCAATATTTTCTTTTTTGAGTGCCATTTCGATAGGGCCGTACTCTGTTGGTGATCGTTTAATCAAAGTCCCAATTTTGATATTTTCAGAAGTGCTTTCTTTTAGATCATCAATCAAATAAAATTGATGCTCCGAAGAGAAGTGATTCAGAATATATTTTTGGATATGGGGATTAGCCCCATTTATAAAGGCAATTTTCATGATCGATTTTTCACGGACATTGTAAGTTCGTATTTAATAATAGGTTCGTTAGACTTTCCGGGGACGGTGGCGTAGCCTGTGAATTTTTGCTCTAAACGTTCTTTGCTTTCGCTTGCTTTTTGAATCAAGGCTTTAACTTCGGCGACTTCGTGAGAAAAAAAGTGAACATCACCATCACCGCGTTTTAAGAACTCACATTTAAAATCTTTAAAAATAAAATCAATTTTTTTGCCAGATTCTTTGATGGCAAACACAGCCGCAGCTGCGATGGAAAGTTCTGCACCAATAGCCAATGCTCCAAAATACATGGAGCCCACGTGATTGCGTGTTCTGTAACCCAAAGGAATAGAAATCACACAGTGTGTATCGTCAAATCTCTCGACAGTGGGGCTTGCAAAACCTACTAACGGAATTTTTAACCAACCAAAAGCTCTCGTAAATAGGGTGTATTTTAAAAGAGTCATGTTCATGGGGCACTTCCTTTTTTGTGAATTCTATTTTGTTAAAGTATTCTGTAGTTGCTGTTGTGCTGACTGTGTCTCGCGAATAAGTTTGGCATAAATCTCTTTGACGCTTAAGACATCATCAATCAAACCAACACTTTGCCCAGCACTCCAAACGGTTTTCCATGTGGGTTTATCAGCAGCTGCTTCTAGAGATTTCATGCCCATCAAGTGAATAAGAGGCACTGCAAACTTTTTGGTGTATTTATTGTCTTTAAGAATTTTAAGAGCCAATGGCAAGTCCGTGCCAATTTTTTGGATATACTCAGTATTAATCACAGCAGCAGGTGTTCCAGAAACTCGTGTTGTCATGACAATATCTTCTGGAGAAGATTTTAAAATCGCATTTTTATAGGCGGAATCAACTTTAGCTTCTGTACTTGCAATAAAGCGTGTACCAATGGAGACGCCATCAGCTCCCATGGCTAAGCATGCGGCAATCTGTGAACCATGGCTGATTCCACCGGCAGCAATCACTGGAATTTTGAGTTCAGTTTTAAGCCACGGAATTAACACCAACGGAGAAATCGGGCCGGCATGTCCCCCAGCTCCTGAGCCCACAGCAATGACGCCATCAGCTCCCATGTCTTGCACTTTTTTTGCGTGCTCCAAGTTTGTGACATCGCAAAGAACTTTAGCTCCTTGTTTGTGAGCTTCTTCTATAACTTTTTTGGGACTTCCTAAGGAGGTGATAAATAAATTAACACCGTGATCAAGAGCGATTTTAAGATCCTCATTTTGGCGTGTGTTTGATTTGTTAACGATAATGTTAACGCCAATAGGTTTTGTAGTTTGTTGGCGAATTTTTTTAAGGGCTTCGGCATAATTTTCAATAGGACGATAATTGAGAGCTGGAAATGTGCCGATACCCCCAGCTTCGCTAGCAGCTACCACGAGAGCTTCGTTGCTGACTAAAAACATTGGTGCAGCAATGATCGGATTTTCGATATTCATCATCTTTGTAAAGGCGGTGGTGATGGAGTTCATCTTTTTTCCTTTGCGGTAGAGGGTAAGGCTAATAATCCTCGGCGTGGGCCTACTAATTTTAATAAGAAATAGAAGCAAAAATAAAGGGGAATATGGTCGAGCCCAAAAAGCTCGGCTGCCATAACAGTGCTTGTGAGAGGAGTGCGATAGAGGGCGCTAAATAAACCTAACATAGCCAGACTAGCCATATAGGAGGTGGGTAAATCAGCGCCAAACAACATTGTGGAGACTGATCCTAGTCCTGCTCCCATTACAAAAATGGGAGTCACTTCTCCACCTTTAAAGCCTGCTGCCAAAATCAACAATGTAAGGAGGCCCTTCTGAAGTACAAAATAAGGATCCACAGGTGTTGTAAAAGCTAACTCAAGCTGCGGTAGGGATAAGCCCGAGATCTCAGGATTATCCCAAAGGAGCCATAATCCTAAGGCAAGTAGGCTGTAGATTGCATTTTTGCGAAAGCTCACATCTTTAAACCAGCGTTGATTCAGCTTCAGTATTAAATTGCGGCTCAGCAAGTAAAGCCATGCAGAAGCTGTGATTAACATCAGCAAGCCTAATAGCGGGAGAATTGCATCCCAACTGAGATTTGGGGTTATTACGTCAAAGTGAGTGTGTGGCAAACCAATGGCTTGAGCGAAGTAGTGCGCAAGATGGCTTAAGGTTAAACTCAAGAGAAGCAAGCGTGGGCTATAATTTTTTAAAATTTCGGCAACAAAAAAAGGAGCAGCCCAGGGTACCCCAAAAAGACTAGCAAAACCTGCAGACATGCCGGCGGCGATGAGGCGGTTTTGCATTGTCTTTAAGTTGGACCACAGATTGAGAAAAGGTAACGTTAAGCTGCCTCCAATTTGTAGAGCTGAACTTTCGCGGCCAGCGGAGCCTCCAAAGAGGTGAGTCCACCATGTAGAAAGAGTGATATAAATAGCAAGTCGCCAATTCTTAAAGACAGGAGTTTTTTGATAGTCATCAGTTTGCAGAGTTTGAGCTTCAGTTAGTAAAAACTCACTGCCATTAATAAACGAAGGTGGTAAGTATTTGTGGATAGCTGTTATGAGCAAACCTGCTAGTGGTAGGCCATAAATCAAATCAGAATTGTTTAAAAAAATAGACTGTAAAATGTTAAGCACTTGACCAAAAGTTGCAGTAAAGACTGCGATCAGCAGCGCTACAATAATAAGAACAATAATTTTAATTAAAAATTTGGGTGGCATTAGCACTTCTTGAGGCTAATAGTCTGCCACCCATCTGTAAAGAACAATACTTAGGCTTTGATGTAGCGAGTGATCAAAACATAGATCTCAGACTTTAACTTCATTTCCTGCTCGGGAGTGTAAGTGTTTTTCATAAGACTTAACTGCAGTGCGGAGTTGAAAGTTGAGACAATGATAAGCGCCATCAGTTCGCGATCTCTTCCTTCGATAAATGGAACATGTTCGAGAATAAGCTTCTGGTACACTTCAAAAAAAACTTTGCGAGTTTCCCAATAATCCAAAAGGCCTTGGACATTTTGTAAAGCCGTTCTGAGTTCTCGATTCACATGAAAGCGTGCAAAGCCCAAGTCAATAATAGAGCGAACTCTAGCATCCATATCTAAAGGAAGAGTCTTAAAGCCCTCACGCATGTATTGAATATCTTTTTCTAAAAGATCATCTATAACTGCGGCGACGATAGCCTCTTTGTTTGCAAAAAATTGGTAAAGAGAACCGATACTCACGCCTGCCATTTCAGCGATGCGGTCCGTAGTTATGGCATTGTACTGGTCACTGACTAATAGTTTAGAGCAAGAATCAATAATACTAGAAACTGTCTCGCGCGAGCGTTTTTGGACAGGGATCTTAAGCATGTACTTTTTAGGAGTAGTGGGGGCAAAAATCATTGTTTCCATCCTATCCTCATGTTTTTCTCATAATTGTTTTTGCTTCTAAGTTGAGTCTCTGGAGGAGTCAATCTAACCAAGAAGCTTTAATAAGATTACACTATAGTAATGTTAAAAGCAACCTTTATTCATATAAAATTAAGTCTTAAGAGTAGATTATTCATTAGATCGAATATAAAGGATTTGAGTGGCAAATATTTGAATTTAGCTTAACTTTTGATGTAGAGTAGACAAAGGGGTGTTTAATAAATGTTAGTGTTAGTAATCAACAAATGAGTGTGATTTTCAGCAAAATGCTGATTTTTTCACTTTTGACCTCATATTTTTAAAAATATTAAAAATCTTTAAAAATAGGGTTTTTTTGAATTGAAATGACTTCCAGAATCCATTAGGCTTCGTCTCGCCGAGTTAATTTGAATAGGATAGAGAATTTGGTTAAGAATCAACTGGTCATCCGTTTTGCGTTTATTTTTTTTGGGCTTATCTTAGCTCCAGTGCAAGTTTATGCTCAGTCTTTCTTTCGCAATGATGTTCCCTTGCGTGCCGCTTGGGTGAATTTACAAAAAAAGTCTTATTGTGCGACTCCGGACCGAAGCATTTTTATGCGCGCAGAAGAAACCACCAATGGCGACGTCTATCTCTTTGTTCGCTCTAAAAACTCAGCAGAAGTTCAGTATTACCTCATAGATGAAGCTGTAGATTTGCACGTCTATCGCCGCATTTCTCCTAATGCAGTCAATTTCCCATTTTTTCTCGAGAGTAGCCAGCTATTTAATGACCAAGATCGTCTCGTCTTTAAAGAAAAAGGTGGGCGAGTCATTCGCAGCTTTAATATGCGCTTCTCATATCACGAAGTTAAGAAGCAAGCTTGTCAGTAACTGAGGGCTTGGTTCAGTCCTCTTCATACTCTCGTTACTAACTAGTTCGGTCACGTCAAACCAGCCTTTTTTCGGAGATAGTAATCGTAATCACCCTCATACACAGTGAGGTGGTTTTTATCCAACTCAAAGACGCGAGTTGTGAGCTTTTTTAAGAAATAGCGATCATGGGATACCATGATCACTGTTCCCGGGAACTGCTCAATGGCTTCCATTAAGACTTCACGAGATTTAATGTCCAAATGATTTGTTGGTTCATCGAGAATCAAAAGATTTACGGGCCGAGCTAGGATAGTAGCTAATACCACTCGCGACTTTTCGCCCCCGGATAGAATAGAGATTTTTTTCTCAGCATCATCGCCAGAAAACTTAAATGCACCTAACAGTGAGCGCACGTATCCTAATCCTTGAGTTGGCATATGCGAATGAATCTCATCGATGATGGTGCTATTTTTGTCTAAGACATCTAATGAGTTTTGCGAGAAATAACCAATGTTAATAGCCGCACCAATTTTACACGTGCCCGAAGTGGGATCAGTTTCTCCTGCTATAATTTTTAGAAGAGTAGACTTACCAGCGCCGTTCACTCCAACTACAGCAATTCTTTCTAAGCGTTTCACTAAGGCAGTTGCACCGCTAAAAACATTTTTTTCTTTATCTTCGCCTTCTCTTTTCCAGATTTTCCCTAGATTTTCAAACTTTACAACTTCTTCGCCGCCACGAGGGGGGACTGGCCACTCAAACTTAATATCTGCCTCTTCTGCGGGAATTTCGATGCGATCAATCTTTTCAAGTTTTTTTACTCGTGATTGCACTTGGGCGGCATGCGAAGCTCTCGCTGCAAAACGTGCAATAAACTCTTCTTCCTTTGCAAGCATGTCTTCTTGGCGTTTGTGAGCTGCAATTAGTTGTTCCATGCGAATAGACTTTTCACGCTCATAAAAGTCATAGTTGCCAGAGTAGACAGTCACTTGCTGGTTGGCAATTTCGACGATTTTATTTACCAGTCGATTTAAAAACTCGCGATCGTGAGAAGTCATTAAGACTGCGCCCTTAAAGCCAGCGATCCAACTTTCTAGCCAAACAATGGATTCAAGATCTAAGTGATTTGTCGGCTCATCCATTAGAATCACATCTGGATTTTGCGCAAGAACTTTAGCAAGAGCGATACGCATTTTCCAACCGCCAGAAAAGCTACCAGTATCACGATTGTAATCATCAGGTCCAATGCCTAAGCCCGTAAGAATTTCAGCGGCACGAGATTCAAGATCATAACCTCCAAGGCGTTCAAATTCACCTTGGGCTTCTCCATATTTTTCCAATACGGAGGTCATTTCATCATCATCCATAGGCTCACAAAGTTTTGCTTCGTACTCTTTAAGTTTTTGCGTGAGCTTTTCGATTTCGGGTGAAGCCGCTTTGACTTCTTCTAGGGCAGAACGTCCGCTCATATCTTCTATATTCTGAGAAAAGTAGGCAACTCGAAGGCGATCTGGTTTAGAGATGGAGCCCGAATCATAACCTTCTTCACCCATGATAATTCTAAAAATGGTAGTTTTGCCGGCTCCATTGGGGCCAACAAGGCCAATCTTTTCGCCATTATTAATTTGAAAAGTAGCATTGCGATAGAGAACCTTATTGCCTTGTTGCTTATTGATGCCTGAAAGATGAATCATATAAAGGACCTCGCTGCGACAAAAAGGAGTCATTATACACATTCTTTTAAAAGTTGCAATTGAAAGCGCAAAAAGTCCTCTAGAGACTGTTAGTTTTAGCGGTCTTGCAGCGATGAATTTAAAAGCTTAGAGACTCTCGTGCACTTGTGTTAGTCTTACAGATCGTCGTTCGCATTCTGGAGGCTTAATGAAGGTATTGTCAGGTCTAACTTTACATGGAATTTCTCAAAGTGAAAGCCTGCGTGATATTTTGTCCCTTGAACAGCATCCAGAAGGTCTTGCCACAATTCTAAAGGGGCAAAAGATTCTTCAAGGCGCTGGTCTTCTAGGCTACGAAATTTCAAAAAACAGCTCTGGTGGAATTCAAATCAAATTTAGCTTTCTCGATGCATCTGGGGCAGATCAGGTCAGCGTGAGTCTGAGCGAAAAGAATCCTTCAGGACCTCTCGAAGTTAGCACTGAAGGAGACGATGAATTTGCTGCCGCTTGTTTGGTGCTTTTGTGGTGGGCTCTTCTCGGAGATAATTCTTTTTTACGGCACTTGGATAAAAAAATTATAGAATTTTGCCAAGATTTTCAGGACTTTCAAACTCATCAAAATTCTATTTCAAAAGACAATGTGACTGTGACTTCGCGTCCAGCGGTGCAATTGGCCTCAGTGAGTTTGGTTTTTGCAGAAAGACCTCTTCATTCTAAGAACTCTAGTCTGGAGTCTCTTCTCCCAGAAATAGAGACTCCGTGGATCTTACATGAGCCGAGCGGAGTTGAAGATCCAAGAAACTCTGCTCTTATCAACATGCCGAGTATTTTTAAAAAACCACCAGGGGCGGGTAGTACTGCTTATGTGACCGATGCAAAACGGCAGTACCAAGTTGCCAGTGTGGTTCGTTTTAATTTTAGTGATGGCACTCAGATTACAGCTGCCGACATTCTTAGGCATCCCTATAAGACCTGTTTGCCCCGAGAACTATGGCCACAACCAGTAGAAAATACCTTTATGGGGTTGCAATGGCCGCTCTTGCAATCCGACAAACACATCTTTGTAAGCAAAGATCTTGAAGATGTGGAGCAAGTGATTCAACAGTTGCTCAAAAAGATTGCGACAAAACTCAGTCAGGGAAGTTTAAAAGTATATTTGCAAGCAGACTTCTTAATGCGAAGAGCGCAAGAAATTAAAGAGATCAGTTTCGATGCGGGGCTAGAGTTTTCTTGGGCTGTTGAGTTTGGTGAAGAAAGTCATTTTAAACTCAGCACGAACAAGCGTGGGGATACTTCCGACGAGAAACCCCACTTTTTTGAGAGTTTCGCTCTTTTTGCGGAACAAAAGAAGTTGGTCGTTTACTCGTGGATGCAAGAATACAAAGATATTAAAAGGCAGCTCTCAAACCGTTTTGATGCCCCAAAAGATATCGATGCTTTTGATTTCTCTTTAAAACAAAGTGCTGACATCTCACGTTTACTTCAGTTTTTACGTAAACGTCCTTTGCCGGTAGAAGTCGCCAAGGGCACTCATCATTTGTTGGAATCAGCGAGTGCCTTAAAAGTTTTATTCAATGAAGATGCTCATTATCAGGTAAAAAGAATTTTTCAAACGCCAGCTCGTGAAGTGACCCTTTCTGGCTTTAGTTCGACGATGGTGGAGTTGCTCCACTCCTTGGACGATAATGTCTCGTTGTTTCTTAAAAAAGATTTAAGAGATTTTGTCGCTCCAGCCGGGAAAAAACGTGATTGGGATGTAAAGCTCTTAAAACACACGGGTGTGATGCAATATCTGACTCTTGAGACCTTGATGTTTCATTTCAATGGTCACTTGATGGAGCAAACTCCTTGTGATCAAGATACCATTGTTGCAGCTCTGCATAGTAAGCTTCACAGTTTGATTGTGGTCGGCGAAGGAACTATTTTAGAAAAAAAATTGTCTTTGCCTGATTTAGTTTCCAAGTCGGCCCTTAATCTTTTAGAAGCCTACGTGCAAAAGTTGCAGCACGTTTTGATCTCAGCTGAAGCTGTGTATTTACCAGAAGGGGAGTTCTTGTTCGAAGGTGCTTTTGAGCGTGAGGCGCGCTGGCTCTTAGAAGTGCTCAAGCACATGGCTTTTTCGACGAGTGGTGCAATCTTCAAGCGCTCACGCACTGGTCTTCTCGGAAAGATATTTACCGGAAAGCTTGAAGAAGATCCTCAATTAAGCCAGGGTTGGTTTTACATGCCAGGGCCTGTAAAGGGCACAGTGCCTTTGAGTTCTGCCATTGGTTTGTTGCAACCTCTGATCCCACATGGTGTGAAGTTATTCTTAAATGATCAAGGCTTGGTAGAGCTTGGTGAAGATGATTTCCGTGTGGACTTCCAAGTGACAACACAAGTGGAATCCGGTGACATTAATTGGTTTGATCTGAATCCTCGTTTCTTTTTGCAGGGGATGGAAGTCAATCCCGAGTCTTTTAAGAATTTTGGCAATGGTGCAGGTGTTATTCAATACGAAGGCAAGTATTACTTAATTCCTCAAAAACAGATTCCTAGTCTTAAGCGTTTAGAGAACTTCTGGCTTAACCTGCAAAAGGGCCAAGTCAAAGGCAGCAAAAAGGCCTGGAATGATAAATTCTATCAAGTACCTAAAAATAAATCCTTGGAGCTCTTGGCTTTAAGAGCATCTGGGTATCCAGTGCGTGGGGATCATGAATGGCAAAAGCTATGTGATTTTTATGACAACTTAGGAACAGACAAATATAAAATCGATACACCAAAATCAGTAAAAGCGAGTTTAAAGCCTTATCAGCAAAAAGGCATTCAGTGGCTACATGATCTCTATGAACTGCGTTTAGGAGCTCTTTTAGCCGATGATATGGGTTTGGGTAAGACGATTCAGACTCTGACCTTTTTAGAGTTTTTGCGGTTAGAGCGCAAGATGGGTGCGATCCTTGTCGTTGTGCCATCGTCATTGGTTTACAATTGGGAGAGTGAAATTCAAAAATTCACGCCGGAATTAAAATCAGTGATCTTTACGAGCAAAGATCAAGAGCGAGTGGGCAGATTACTTGAAGCCAAAGAAGATCTTGTGGTTATTACAACCTATGGTCTTTTGATGGAGAATTCGGAATTTTTAGCGCAGTACACTTGGAACGTTCTCATCTTTGATGAAGCGCAAAATCTAAAAAACATCACCACTCGTCGCACGAGTACGGCACGCATGTTAAATGCGAGATTCAAAATTTGCTTAACGGGTACTCCTATGGAAAATCACTACGGTGAATACTTCTCACTAGTAGACTTGGTAGTGCCAGGGAGTTTGGGTACTTACGAAGAGTTTAGACGGGTGTATGTAAACTCAGATTCCGTGCAAGCCGATGATATAGCAGATCTCAAGTTACGGACTAAGCCTCTGGTCATGCGACGAACTAAAAAAGAAATTCTCGATCAGCTGCCAGAAAAGCAAGAGACAAAAGTTTCGATTGCTTTTGAAGAGCAGCAAAAAGGAATCTATCGGGATATTGCCTTGTCGTACAATCAAAAGATTCATGATGCACTTCAAGCGCAGACGGAAGGTCAATTGCAGTTGCAGATGTTAACGGCTCTTTTGCGATTGCGCCAAGTGTGTTCGGATCCATCTGGGCTTCCAGAAATCAAATACGACAAAGTCCCACCAAAGTTAGAGACTTTGATGGAGTCTTTAACTGAGATTATTGATGCTGGAGAAAGTGCTTTGGTCTTTACGCAGTTTATTCAGACTCTACAGCACACCGAAAAGCTCTTAAAAGATGCAGGCATTCCAGTGTTTGTATTGCATGGTTCAGTCACAACTAAACAGCGCCAGGAGATTTTACGAACCTTTAATGAGACACAAGGTGGGGCAGTCTTAGTTATGACTCTTAAAACTGGCGGTGTGGGTTTAAATCTCACCAAAGCGAGCTACGTTTTCCATTTAGAGCCATGGTGGAATCCTGCGGTTGAGAACCAAGCAACAGATCGAGCTCATCGATTGGGGCAGACACGTGCCGTTCAGGTGTTTAGATATATTATGCATGAGTCTTTAGAAGAAAAAATGGAAATTCTTAAGGCACGTAAGAACCTTAAGTTTGGACATCTGTTCTCAGAGGCAGAGCTCAGCCAGTACGAAGCGATTGAGAGTGGTTCAGCTTTGAGCCGCGATGACTTTGAGTTCTTATTAAAATGAGGACCATTCTTGGATGATGGCCAGGACTTCGGGGCCGTAGTCCTTGATCTTGCTGTCTCCAAAGCCATAGATCGAAAGTAGTGCCATCAAGTTTTGCGGTTGGTAGATAGCCAATTCCCGCAAGCTCTTATCTCCAAGGACCGTAAAGGCTGGAGCATCTTTTTTAAGGGCCACAGTTTTACGCCATGCTTTGAGGGCTAAGAAGAGCTGCTCTTGCTCAGGCGTTAAAACTAGATCCAGCTCCTTAGAGGACTTCTTTTTATTGCTCTTTACAACCGTTAATCGCGGAGTCACGTTCTTTAGGACAACTCGTCTCTCAGAAAGAGGGGCGCAGTTATCACAATGCCCGCAGCGTTGAATTCGCTGAGAATCACGATAGTAGGTGAGAATCTCACCGTGGCGGCATTCACTGCCTTCGCAGTAATCGATGAGTGCATCTAAGTTATCCCATCTTGTGCTTTTAATTTCAGAAGTGGCTTCACTTGAAT
Source organism: Bdellovibrionia bacterium (assembly GCA_046570065.1). GTDB lineage: Bacteria > Bdellovibrionota > Bdellovibrionia > Bdellovibrionales > Bdellovibrionaceae > JBKHVM01. Next base: position 12,811 of record JBKHVM010000024.1, on the reverse strand, counting down.
CAATAAAATAAGCTTGCAGCCCTTTGTCTTTTTTTGAGTAAAGGAGCATACAGGTCGATTCTTTTCCGTCTCGCCCGGCACGACCCATTTCTTGGTAGAGCGAATCAATATTGGCGGGCATCTGGTAGTGCACAACCAAACGCACGTCAGGTTGGTCGATGCCCATGCCAAAGGCATTAGTCGCAATGAGAATGCGAGTTCTCTCAGCAATATAGTCATTCTGCACCTGAGTGCGCTTTTCGGTGCTCAAGCCCGCGTGGTAGTAGTCCACTTGCGCAAAGGACTTACTCAAAAGTTCGTGAAGAGTTTCTGTAGATTTTCTCGTGCCACAGTAAATGATCACACGTCCTTCCGAAAAGGTCTTCAGAGCTTCGATGAGATATTGATTCTTTTCAATTTCATCTTCACAAAACTGAACTTGATAGTAGAGATTGGGGCGATAGAACCCATACACTCGTTTGGTTGGAGATTTAAGGCCTAGCTGGCGTTCAATATCGCGCAGAACAGTAGGTGTAGCAGAAGCTGTTAATGCCAAGACTGGCACATCGGGGCGCCATTTTTTAAGTTCACGAAGTTGCGTGTATTCTTCTCTAAAGTCATGTCCCCATTGCGAAATACAATGAGCTTCATCTATGGCAAAAAGTAAAATTTTGCGACTTTGAATCCAAGTTCTAAACCCTGGTTTCTGCACTCGTTCTGGAGACAAATATAAAAGATACTGTCCCCCTTGAGACAACTCATAAAAAATTTGCTTTTTCTCTTCGTAACTTTGCCCCGAGTACAGAGCTCCAGCTCTTAAACCTTTGCTCTGTAGACTCTGCACTTGGTCTTTCATGAGGGCAATGAGTGGAGAGATGACTACAACCAGTCCTTGCAGGTGATAAGAAGGGTACTGATAACAAAGAGATTTGCCTCCACCAGTTGGCAGAACTGCAAGCACATCTTTTTGCTGAGTTACATCGGCAATGATTTCGTTTTGACCATTGCGAAACTTTTCAATTCCCGGAAATATCAAATCCAATCCCTCTGATTCTTTTGCAATAAATGATTGCTGCTCAAAAAAGCAAAAATTTTGCGAGCAAACAGTATGCTCAGTGAAGTTTAGAGTTGTCAGCAAAATCAGGTGCGAAAATCAAAAAAAACTCCGGTTCGCAGTGCATTAAGTAAGGCCAAGAGCCTACAAATATGGGACTTTATTCGTGTTAACTTAATGTTTAGCAAGGGTTGTGATCAATGATTCCTGTGATAATTTCTGGCGGTAGTGGGACTCGCTTGTGGCCTCTTTCTCGCAATAAATTTCCCAAACAGTTTGTAAATCTGTTTGGTGCTTCTCTGCAAAGTAAAACTATCAAGCGCCTTTTGCCGTTAGGTGAGCCTCTCATACTGACCAACTCACAATTAAAAGTTTTAACCGAAAAGCAACTTCAAGAGCTCAAGTTAAAGTTGCCTGTTCTCTATGAGCCAGTAGCAAAAAACACGGCGCCAGCCGTTGCGTTTTTATGTCAGTACTTAAAATATCAAAATCAGTCAGAGCAGGTTGTGGTTGTTTGTCCCTCTGATCATCTTATCCGCAACGAAGAAATGTTTCGTCGCTCTCTCAGTTTGGCAGAACGTTATGCTAAAGAGGGGCAAGTTATCACTCTCGGTATTTCTCCAACCTCTCCAGAAACGGGCTATGGGTACATTGAAGCCGATCATCAAGAATGTGATGAAGTTTTTAAAGTCTTAAAGTTCCATGAAAAACCGCAGCTTGATAAGGCAAAAGAGTATTTGGCTGCTGGTAATTTCTACTGGAATGCTGGTATTTTTGTTTTCAAAGTTTCAACGATGTTGAGCCACTTGCAAAAGCACAGTCCCGAAGTTTTTAATTGTATTCAAAATCTCAAGCCTGATCTTTCAAACCTCAAAGAGGTATTCACAGCAATGCCGTCTATTTCTATCGATTATGCTGTAATGGAAAAGCTCACCTCCCAAGAGTTACGAGTGATGCCAGCAGCTTTTGATTGGTCTGATGTGGGTTCATGGGATTCTGTAGTTGAGCAGCGAGAACCCGCGCAAAACAACATTCTCTTAGATACAAAAGAAGTGCACTTTTTAGGTCTTGAGCACAAGACCTATTCAGCGATTGGGGTTAATGACTTAGTGATCATCGATACTGAAGATGCTCTTCTCGTTGCCCGTAGAGGGGACACGCAGCGAGTGCGCGAAGTGGTGGATTACCTCAAAAAAAATAAACCGGCTCTTGCCGAGGATCATGTATTTGAATTCCGACCTTGGGGTGATTTTGAAGTATTGCGAGATACCGATAAGTTCAAATCTAAAGTGATTCATGTCAACCCGGGAGCACAGATTTCTTATCAGTCTCATAGTAAGAGATCTGAGCATTGGATCATTGTCAGTGGCCAAGGAGAAGTTGTTCTCGAGGATCAGATCATTCCCATTCAAGCGGGGAGCCACGTGCATATTCCACAAAATGCCAAGCATCGCATTCGCAACACAGGAATAGTTCCTATCGAGTTTATTGAAGTGCAGTTGGGGACTTATTTTGGCGAGGATGATATCATTCGCTATGAAGATGATTTCGGCAGAGTTTAGGCTCACATTGTGTTTTTCTAGCTCCATTGCGAGTATTGGGTGTTCTTAATTGGTGCCAAAATAGGTTCTAAGACTTATTCTCAATAAGAGCCCCAAAAAAAATACAATGTTATGAGGCTAACAAGTTTAGAGAATAAAATACTCTAATTCACTCGAAATAACTTTATGGTATTCACTAGTTAGGTCTGTTCTAGGATCTCAAAGTTAGGTATTAGTGTTTAAAGTTTAGACGAATTCGCGTGATATAAATCATCAAATTTCACTCAAGAATGAGTTTTTCTATAATTCCCCATGTCTAAAATCAGAGTTTTAGTGTAGTATCCAGCAAAATTTTTTATTGGGAGTAAATAGCAATGAAGTTAAAGTACTTTTTAGTCTTAGCAATGGCTATCACTGGGGCATTTTCAGCGAGCGCAGGCGAGTTCGATGGTGGTTCAAGTGAGTTTGATCAACCTGAATATCCTCGTTACAGCGAAGCAGAAATTCAAAAGAAAATTGAAAGTGAAATGGAAGTAGCTTGCCAAGGAAATCTTTGTAAGATCGTTGGATCTGATTCAAATGGTTCTGGTTGGACAGTTTCTTTCACAGTTGGTTACGGTAACAACAATGGTTCAGGTACTGGCAACAACTTCTTTATCGGTGACAACGTTCAAACTGATTCTGATAAAGGTTATGCGGCTGTTACAGTTACTTACAACAACTGGCAGTGTACTTCTGAATTAAAAGTGACTCCTGCTGTTTACCGTTTCGTAAATACGTACCTTTACAACATGGTTAATACTGATGGATCTGTTAAGAGAAATTTCTCACCTGCAGACCAAACAGTTATTTTGTTCTACACAACAATGTTGAACAAAGTAGAAAACTGCCGCAACGGTCGTAACTAATTAAATAACATCTTTATTTAAGAGCGGAACGTTTATGAATGCTTTAAAGGTAATTCTCATTTGGGGTGGGTTAATTGGGGGAGCTTCAGCTTTTGCGGGTGAAGCAACGACATTAAAAATGACCAATCAACTGACTCAAAAGGGAATTCCTTATGAGCCTCAGACGATGCGAATTACCAATCGCGCTCAGTGCGCGATTGATTCTGAGTTTCCTACAACTTCTGCTTTTATTGTTTTAGATGGTTATAATGCTGGTAAACTTGCTCACAATATTGCACAAAATTTAGTTCGTGATGGCAAATCTGTAAATGCTACTGAATACGCTGAAAAAGCTATGTCAGACTTTAGATTGGCTGTCGCGGGTCTTACTTCTACTATTTCTGATAAATTACGTACGGGCAAGTTACCTCTTCTGCCGGCTGAATATAATAAATCTCAGTTACAGACTTATCCAAAACTTGCCGCTCAATGCGGAACTAAACCTTATTGCCCAGAGCTCAGTCAGTATTTGCAAAAGGTTTGGGATGCCAGCGAACTTCCTGGAGTCAATAGACAAGCACAGGTTTGGAGTCGTATCGACAATTTCCAAGAAAAAGACTTTTCATGGTCTATGATGAGTGCTTCTTCTTGTTATTATCTCAAAAAGTTCTCTCCTTTACAGGCACATTTACATCACTCAAAAGCGACAGCTCCACAACTCGAAGAGTTGGCTCGTGCCTACACCAATCGTGGTGAGTACATTGCTTCTTGCATGGACAGAAGCAGTGCCCTGGATAATCGCAATGTTGCCCTTCAGTTAGACTTTATTGTTGCAGAACCAGATGCTTGGAATAAAAAGGGTTTTGATTATTGGAATAGCTTACGCATCTATCTCTCATGGGCATGGCGTAACACCAATATCACACGCCAGTACTCAACTCATTTTGCAGAAGTGTTTAAGAGTTTAGCACTTGAAGAATCCATGATGTTCTTATCGAACTCATGTAAATCTATCACTAAGCCAGCTTGTGATTCCGAAGGTCTTTCTATAAATTCTATTCGCGAGTTGGCCAAATCCAATGGTAAAGCCACTGAGCACAGTGCTCAAACTCCACAGTCTCCAGAGAGCAACTTGATCTCTCGCGGTGCCCGTGGTGTAAACGATGATTTCCTCGGCACTCGTTCCTACGACACAGCTAGTGATTGGGTCGAAAATTTCCGCAAAAACTATGTCAATCACCGTGGATCAATGAAGAACCGTTTCCAGAGCAGTTTACAGATGATGAAGCTCATCAACCAAACTCTCGATCCAGATCAGCTTAACATAACATTTCAAAATCTTTTAGTGACTCACGTAAACTCCAACATGCGTAATGAAGCTTACTATTTTTGTACTGAGTTACGATTAGCGGGGGACAAGCGTATTGACTTTCTCCGCAGTGATATTGATCGTATTCCACAGTTAAAATCGTTGCTCTCTGTGGCTGATGTTTCTAACGCGGATTTAGAAAAAGCTCTAAATTATTTCTCTCGTTATGTTGATAAAATGATGCCACTTTGTGAGTCGTTAGAAACACAAAAGTACTGGCAAGAATTAGATTACACAGTTGATAAATCTGGTTTTAATGTTTGGGCTAAAGAGCTTTTACAAATTCCGGTAGTAGATGCTAGTGGCCAGTTTATCAATCCTTCTGCTAAAGTTTTTGGGCAGCCTTTCTTAGTTTGGCGCCAAGATATGCCAGCAACAGGTGACAACGTTATCTGTGCAAGCAGTATTGATTGCGGCAGAAAAGTCATCAAGGCTATGGTCGATCTGCATGCAGTCTCGGTTTATGCAGACGCCTTCTTGCCAGTTTCTTCAGAAGCTGTCGCGGCTAATGTCTTCAATCCGTACACGGAACTCAAAGCTTGTAAGATCTATGATCCTTGGTATCAAACTAAGCGCACTCATAAAAAGTTCTTAGTAGATCTTGCTAATACTGCGGTCTTTGGTTTTACAGCTCTTCCAATCTTTATCGATGTTAACTTTAGCTACCCTAAGGTGACTTCATTTAAGAGTCTTGTACAGCAGGGTAAGATCACATACGCACCAAATGTGGATAAAGCTAAAATGGAAGCAGCTCTTGTTGCTGATTTTGGACCACTCATAGGAGCGCCTTGTGCAGTTTCGATTGCGCCAACAAGCAATGCGGCCCTTAAGTACTATGCTTTTAACGGTATCAGCGTAAACTATTGCGACTCAAAAACTAAAAATTCAGGCCAAGTAGAAAAGCCAGATGAGATCTACAATACAGGCAAGACCAGATCTTACTGTGGTGGCTGTTCTTTGAACTTTATCTCTGTAGCGTCTGCAGGGTCAGGCATCATTGAATCAACACCTCTTAAGGGATTTGTTTACTTGTTTAGAGCGATCTACAACTTTACAACTGGTATGAAGGATGATGTGAACATCCCTAAGACCTACAATCTCAATTTAAAGTATGTAGCAGACACTTATAAGGCCAATAATGGCCGTATTCCTGAGCATTGTGTGGAGCAATTGGGAGCAGGTCTGAAGTGCTTTAAAGATATGTGTTCTGCACGAGTGGCAGAGCATGTGGAGCGAATTACTGGCACTCAGGTTCAAGACGTTTTCTTACAGTCCGATCGCGATACAGATGTGCAGTTTACTTCAGGTTCAGCGAGAGCATGGGTCAAGACTAATGCTTGTGACGGTGAATTGTTACTGAATATCAGTTGTACTCATAATGGTGAGAAGTTTTTTGCAACTAAGCCTAACTCCTGGTCAGGCACAAAATCTTGCCGAGGTAAATTCTAATGAGATTGATTTATTTAGTATTCACATTGGTTTTCTCTGCAAGTATTTCGGCTCAGGCATTAAATCTGAGTGCAAAGCTTGAACAAAACGAGAGTGGCAGTTACCAGAGAATGTTAAAGCTCACTTGCGAGAGCCAAGAAGCTCAGGTTTGCCAACAGCTTTGTCAGCATGATTCAGAGTGCACGGGAGCTGAGCCTTTGTGTCTTAACTGTGCGGGTACAACATGGGGACTTCTTAAAACTCTCTTTACGGATGTAGAAAAGGTTTACGAAGCAGGAGCTAAGTTTTCTTTAGCAACTCTTGTTGAAGGGCTTAAAGCTCAAAAGTTTGTATTTTTGGATTCAGGCAGTATTTATAACTATTATGGTCCGTCTTATTCTGCGACCATGCAGAGTAAGATCAATAGTCTTTGTCCTAACAGCCAGCAAGAGGCCATCATGGGTGTTCGCCTAAATGCCTCTCGCATCCCAGAGAAGATCGAGTTTCTGGTGTGCAAAACTCCTGGTGAATCTGATTTATTTTTAAGTATTAAAGAAAGAATTTTAAAAGCCCAAAGTTTAGAACCAAACTCTGGCACGTTAACCATAAAGGAGAAACCATGAAACACTTATTTTTAGCTGTAGCGTTTATCGCTGCATCTGCATTTCAGTCTGCTGAAGCAATTTCATTGCGCTTCAAGTTCAAGACTTTCAGCTCAGGTCCAAATATCTACGCATGTAATGCGGGTATTGCGACTCCAACAACTAACAAACAAGTTTGTTACTTTGAAGGTACAAAAGATCTTTGTACTAAAAAAGATTGTACAGACGGTCAAGTTTGTAACACTCGCTGTGTTTGCTCTAGCGTAAACGGTGGCGACTGGCTTATGAACTATGGTAAAGCACAAGTTGCTCCATGGGTTGACAATGGCGAAGCTCCAGCAGGTACTTGGGTATCAAAAACTATTTCTGCAACAAACGGATCTAAAGTTTTCACTCAGTTACACTCTGATACTGATGCTTGGGCAAAAACTATTAAAGAACTTTCTTTCCACTTAGGTTCTGAGCTTTACGGAGCATCTTACTTCGTAGACATCTGCTACCGTGGACCACAAATCGAGTACTTTGAAGACCAAGTTAACGCTAACTTCTCTATCAAAGCTCAAGCTTCTGCTACAGATTTCTTAGCTGAAGGTGTGAACTCTGGTGACAACTCAAGAAACGGTTTAGACATGAACCCAACTGCAGGTCTTAAGTACTCTAAGCTTGCTAACTTGAAAGTTCAAACTTTCGCAGTTTGTGACACTCAAGGTTTAGGTTCATATGTTTATGCAAGAAACGATCAAAACGTTTACAACACAACTAGAAATGAAGCTAACTTCGTAGTTAACTCTTCTACTGGTTTGCCAACTGCAGGTGGAGATTTCTTCCGTTCTTCTTCAGCTTCTAACGTTGTTGCTAACGCTATGACTTTCATCAACGACTGGATCAGCTACAACTCTTCAAAAGCTCCACGTTTCTGTAAGATCCGTTATGTATTCACAGAAACAGACATCGAAAGCTCTACTCCTAACTTGAGAAAGTGGCAGCGTCACGGTGCTGAAATGTGTACTTGGACTGATATTACTGAAGCTTTAGATCTTTCTAGCGCAATGTAATTTAACTAAAGGAGACATCGTTATGAAAACAACTCAATATCTTTCAATCAAGGTTTTAAGTTTCGCTCTTAGCGTAATGTCTCCTTTGTTGGTCTTAGACACGGCTCAGGCCTGTAAGATGACTCGGGAGCCCAAGCAGAATTTCTTTATAAATCCTAAGCTTGGGATCTCGGGTGTTTTTTCTGACGGGGCAAAGATGACAGCCGACCCTTCGGTCGTTGAAAGATGTCAATCAAATGCCGGCAAGTTTCTGATGATTTCGACAGGGGTGCGTGTGCCCTCTCTCAACGCAGACACTGCTGATATATCTTTTGATGGTACCTTTGAACAACCTACATGCTCTATCGTGAATTCTCCTGTAATTGAGCCCATGGATTTTTCCACTAAGAAAGCCAATTTTGATTCTCGTTACAAATTTTTGCGTATGTGCACTCACACCCAAGTGTACGATTTAGACAATCGTCCTATCGCATTTAGTGCAGATCAAAAAGCGTGTAAAATCACTTCTATTGGTAGCGGAGTATTAAAGCTCGAAGGTGAATACTGCTTCTTAAGAATCTCACCTCTAAATCGTTTTGCTGCTCAAGTTATTATCAACGATGAGTGTAAAAAAGCTTCTCACTTAAGAAAGTTAGGCATTGAGTCTCAAGATATTGAAGGTGTTATTAATACCTATGTTGTTGGTGATGAGACTGGTGTTTCTACTGATGTTGATCCTCTTGGATCAAATCGTTTCCGTATCTATATTCAGCCGAATGATAACTTAATGGCACTCACTGAAGCCTATGACGAAGAGACGCCTCGTTTTCCTTCTACTTACACTCCTGAATTGCATTTAGGTGATTTACGAGTTCGTGGAAGTGGTCAGACTTGGTTCTTTGACACAACTCTCTTAGCAAGTAATAGCTCCACGAGTAAATGTAAAGCAGGGGAGTGTGTTCGTACTTCTAACTTTAATGTACCAGTTGTCGGCGAAGTGGAATTAGCACGTCTTAATAAAGGTAAGTTTGAGTTTGTCGATGAGTGGTGGTTTGCGTCTATGTTGGATGCAAATTACGAGGGAATTTTAAAGAATCCAGAAAAGAATTTAATTGAGACCGAATTTAAAACAGGTGATCGCTATCGTTTGGTGATGACTTTTGTGGACCCATATGAAGACTTTAATCTCTTTGTGTCGGCATTCAAACAGTTCTTAATTGATTTGCGTCCTGTTAATGGAACTGCAGGTATTGATGTGATTCAATCTTTAAGTCCTCTTGCAGAGCTAATTGGTTTAAATCCCTTAGATAATCTCCCAAATATGCGCTCTCCTAATATGGAAGAAGAGTTGGCTAGAGTCTTGGATTCTATAGCTAAGCTCGGAGCGGGTCGCCAGTGGCCGGCATACTTTGAAGATATTTGTGACTCAAGCATGAGCACTTGTATTAAAGCAGGTAAGTCTAAGTTTTATTTAAAGCTCACAGCAGAGTTTACTGTAGGAAATGTAAATCCTGAAACAGGTTACTTAGAGTTTAAAGATTACTCGGTTAAGAGAGAAAGCCCATTGGGTGGTTCTTATACTCGTAAAGTAATCGGAATGCCGAAGGTAGTTTGTGATTAAGTCTGTTTTTGCTCTAGTTATTGCTTTAACTCAAAATGCTTTAGCTAATCCCAACCAAAAGCCACCGGAGGTTTTTGCGGGGCAAGCTTATGCTTGTAACTTTGGTATAAAGAGTACCACAGCTGCAGATAACACTTACGGTGAAGACTCTGCTGTTGCCATGTTAGGCTCTTATAGCTCCACTGGCTCGGGTACTTCTTCTAGTAATTTGGTGATCTATTCAAAAAAGGGTGAAGAAGCTGCGGCATTTGATAGTCTTGGCAACTTTTCTCGTATGCTGACTCAATTAAGCTTTAATTTTACTTCTGAAAAAATGGGAGCGTCCTATTTTGTCGACTTTTGCATGATTGGCCCATTTGAGCTTAATGCCAATGCCTGCGACGGACCTGGCAGTAATGGCAATGGTTCTGGTAATGGCAATTGCGGTGATAATGGTAATGGGGACGGCGGTACTGGCACTGGAAACGGTAACGGCAATGGAAACGGAAATGGTAGCGGTAATGGTGGCCTAAAGCCAGTTGTTGATACAACCTTGGATTCTTACGGCTTTGAAGGATTAGTTTCTGGTCAAAGTTTAGGCGTCAAAGAGTACTGGAATAACAACCGCGTGGCGATGACTGCAAAGCTTGTTTGCGATTTGCGTAAGGTAGGTAGCAAGACAGAAGCACCTAAACCTGGTGAGCTGCCAGCTGCCATTGAAAATGACTATCAGTATTCATTTAACGTGAGTCGTTTCACGGGGAATTCTAGCTTAAGCACAATGGTGAATATGGATCCAGCGATGACACCAAGATTTTGTGTTTTACGCTTAGAGTTTACAGAAAATTCTAAAGAGACACGATCACATCAGCAGCAAATTCACTTCACTGCTGATATGGCATTAACACCGAGAAGCTACTAATTAGTTTGCTCGGCACATTCAACGATAATCGCTTTGTCTAAATTGGAGCCGGGCATTAGGTACTGCAATCGTGAGTAACGATTGTTGTCGCCATGGCTTTGTGTAGAGATAGCAGCTGAAGTCTTTTCGTTATATAGATGAATAACTATAAATCGATTCGAAAGAGCTACGAAGCCGTTGTACTCAGGGAATACAGAGCTCTTAAAAGGCACAAAAGCACCATGTGGGTCGTCAGAATCTTCGAGGCGAATTTCTTGATTGGTTTTTGTATCACCATCAATTTCCTGAACATAACAAAGGATATCGCCAGCAAAACCTGTAGTTGGTAATAAAAGCATCAAAGCTGTAATTAAGTTTCTCATGAAAACCTCTTTCTTTGGGTAAGAGGGCTATCAAATTGTCAGAAGACTGTAAACGCTTTAACTCTGACTTAAATCAAATAACAACTAAATGACTCGCAATCTGCGTCAATATTGTGGCGCATAGGATTCATATGGTTTTTTGGCATCGAACAAGGTGATTAAAATTCAACTTTACGAATGTAATGACAAGTGTAGCCATTAGGATTCTTAACTAAATAATCTTGGTGGTAGTCTTCCGCCGTCCAAAATTCTGTAGCTTTATCAAGAGTCGTCACGAGGGGCTTTTTCCAAGCGCCAGATTTTTCGACCAAAGACATAACGTTTTTAGCAGCTTCCTTTTGAGCTTCCGTGGTGTAGAAGATGGCACTACGATATTGCGTACCAATATCGTTACCTTGTTGATTTAAAGTTGTGGGATCATGGATTTTAAAAAAGAATTTTAGTAACTCTTCTGTCTTTAAAGTATTTGCGTCGTATTCTATTTTGACAGTTTCAGCGTGGCCTGTAGAACCTAGCTTGACTAAGTTGTAAGTGGCATTTTTTATTTGCCCACCCATGTAGCCAACTTCAGTGTGAGTCACGCCCTTAAGATTGCGTAATAAGTCTTCCATTCCCCAAAAGCAGCCACCGGCTAAGAATATAGTTTCTTTTTGCATCTTAGAATCCTTTTTGATTTGAGCAGAGGCTAGTCCATAAGTCCAGAAGACAGCTAGGACTGTTATCAAAGCTTTGAAAAGAGTTCTTTGCCTTTTAGATCTCATAAGCTGCATTCAATTATATAAACAGTCTCTCCAGCAACATAGGATAATTTTTGGGTTCTGTTCTTTGACATGACACCAGCAGATAAAACACCATAGTTTTCGTTTTGAGAATTTATAATCTGCAGCATCACTTCTTGAGTGGATTTTGAATACGTAGAATAAAAACTGAAATCTTGCAGTTGATTGTTTAAAACTAAAGTTTCGGTGTCTTCGTAAAGGACTTCGAGTTTTTGTGTGATCACTTCATATTCTTGAGTCGCAGGATTTTCGCCACGGAACTGAGAGATGCAATAAAAATCATTGGCAAAGCTTAGGCTCGGAAGAAAAACTAAAATAGCAAAAAGTGATTTCATAATACTTGTCCTACTGCTGGGGTGTTACTGGAGTCACTTCAGTAGAGTAGGCCAATTCTAATGAGTCAATTAAAAACTAATTTATAGACACAAAAGGAGTTTCTAAGTATTCAGCAAAAGCCTCGTTTTTAATGCGAATTAGTCTTGAATTATAAGTGTCAGCAATCCAAGTGTATTTATCATCACGTTTCAACACACTTGGAAATTTTAGGTTTTTAAACTTTGTTCCATTGTCTTTGCCTAATATATTTGATGAAGTGTTCCAATCGGACTGGCCAATACATTGATTAGGTGGGGCACCGGAAGAGATAGAGGCAAGATTCCAAACCTTTATTCTATTATAACCATTATCAACAACATGAAGTCGACCATCAAAAATAGCAGCACTTTTCTGGAAACCACTAAAAGTTGTATAAGGGGTAAAGGGTGCTTCTGGTGCGTCGCCAAAATCATTGGCTCCAATTACGAAGTCAGCAGTGGGGCCGGAAGAACTTGGGATTGTATTAAAAACCTTAACTCGATTTCCAGTTATTTCTACAATTGCTAGAGTTGAGCCATCTGATGCAATATTGACGGGGCCAAGAAGCTGATTGGCGGCGTTCCCACCGGGGTTGATTGAGCTAACCGTTGTTTGGCCAATGGCAAAAGTAGCTGAAGGTGAATTTTGTTGTATTGGCAGATCAAAAATTACCACACGATTGTTGTTACGGTCTGCTACAAAGAGTTTGTTGTCTATAACTTTGAGTCCAGACGGTTTATTGAGATTTTTGGCATTATCAGCTAGGGCATTAGCTGTATTGCTAGTAAAGTCAATTTGCCCGATGACATAGTTAGCAGGAGTGTGTTCATGACCCCCATTTGATTCGGACACCCAACCCAGGGGGTCAAAATGGAAGTCACAACGTATAAGAGGAAATTT
>JBKHVM010000023.1:0-33632 GCA_046570065.1 Bdellovibrionia bacterium | reverse complement strand
AAGGTAAAATCATGGCGACAATGATTTTACAAAAAGAAGATGCTATTAGTGAAATGAATGAAATGATTCAAGAAATGGTAACCATTCAAGCGCAAATAGCCGAGCAAGGTGACACTCAAGGAAAACTCTCGGCCCTTGGTCAATACATGGCAATTATCGCAGATACGGTAACTGATTTAGAGAGAATCTCAGCAGAAAGAACTGAAGAAATACAGTCAGCTTTAGCCAGCGCCCGTTTATTGCGAGCTGAGGCCCAGAGCTTAAGAGCTAAATAGAATTTTCTTGTCAATCTGATCCCCCCCAGCTAAATCCCCCTTAGTTTAAAAAACTTAAAGGGGGATTCATGAAGTCTTTATTCGCGACACTTCTGTTGGCTCTAATGTTGCCATTATCAGCAAACGCTTATTTTACACCCAACGTGCAGTTTAATATTCAACCGTACCAAGTGGCTGCTCAGGTTTACAATCACACGGGTTCTTTGCTTTATTGCCAAGGTTATGTTTATGGAATGACTCAGACTGGAGTTTACTACAATGCTTGGTTTGCAGACTATGTTCCGCCAATGCAATACCGCTATGCTTATGTCTATAGCAGCTATCCTTATTATTTTGTAAATGCTTGGGCAGATATTCGCTGCCAGTAATTAGATAGATTTAAAATAGAGTCTAAAAGCGAATCAAAAAATTAGTGCTCTTAAAAATAAAAAACCCCAGCCTAAGCTGGGGTTTTTAGTTTTTACACTGTGGTGTTCAAATTAGAACATGTAAGTGTAAGAAACATTAGAAAGGAACTTATCAGCTGCTCCAGAACCTTCTGAGAAAGATAACTGACCTTGGTTCGCAGTTGCGAATGTAGCATCAAGCATACCTTTACCAAGTTTAAAGCCAGCACCTGCAGCAAAAGTGATAGAATCTAAGTCAGACTTAGCGCCACCAGTTTTAGTTTCGTTGATAAGTACACTTTGAGAAGCAGAAGCTCTTAAAGTCATCCATGAAGTTGCAGCAGCCTCAACACCAATCCAAACTGGAAGCGTAGAAGTTTCTGTCTTTGTTGTGCCAATCTCTTCTGTAGTTGAAGCATACTTGATACCGTAAAATACATTAGCATCTTCAGACTTAACTAGAGTGTTAATGTAGCCAATATTTAAAGCATTGCCTTTAACATCAGTCCCGCCAGCATCAGTCTCAGTCATTTTGTAATCCGCAAATACATGAGATGACTCATCCAAGTTGTAACCAACGCCAACTTTTGTGTTTGCTTTTGATTTCAATTCAGCTGCATCATTCTTTGACTTTCCACCAAGTCCTAAAACAAGTTCAGCTTCCCATTTGTCCCATGCCGCACCAGCTGCAAGACCCATAGTGCTTGACTCTTGATCTCCAACACCAGGAATTGCTGAAACGTTCTTACCCGCACTGTATTTAAAAGTCAGACCCCAAGTTAAGTCAGAAGCCTTTTGACCATAAATCACATTGATTGGGTTTTGCTCATACAAAAACTTTGCTGCCGCTGGAGCTTGGTTATTTGCAACAGATACAACTCTGTTGAAATCTTTTGAAGTTCTACCAAAATAAAGACCATAGAAAGAGCCTTCATTATTTACAAGGAAACCACCCTCAGCATGAGGATCTACAGCATTTGTAGCAACACCTTGGCTTGTTCCCCATTCAAATGTTGCCATTGTACCAAAGTTTCCAAAAAGGTAAGGTCTCTCAAACGATTGTTGGAAATCATTGATTTGACGAGAATCGCTAAGTGCAGTTTGACGAGCTTTTGACGCAAAGGCAGGAGAAGCTGCCGTTGCGATTGTTGCTGCGATTAAAATTAATTTTTTCATGTTAATATTCCTTTAATAAATATTTCTAAATTAGAACATGTAAGTGTATGAAACGTCAGAGAAGAACTCATCAGCTGCACCATTAGAGAAGCTGATGTGACCGTTCTGAGCAGTTCCAAAAGTCATGTCTAACATTCCTTTACCAAGCTTGATGCCTGCACCAGCTGCGAAAGCAATGTTATCAAGGCTTGACTTGTTGCCTGCAGTCTCAGTTTCATTGATCAATACTGTTTGCTTAACAGATGCTCTCATAGTCATCCATGAAGTTGCAGCAGCTTCAACACCCATCCATACTGGTAAACCAGATGATTTAGAGTCAGCATCTTTGTCTTCAGACATTGCATAAGCAACACCGTAGAAGAAGTTTGCTTCTTCTGTCTTAGCTACAGTGCGGATATAACCAACTTCAGTTGCAGTTGATCCATCAGCGCCATCAAGCTTCTTAGAAGAAGTTGTAACGTATGCGTGTTGAGTTTCATCAATGTTGTAACCAAAACCTAAACGTGTGTTGTCTTTAACTTTAACTTCATTACCAGTCTCTTCAGATTTACCAGATAACTGAAATCCAACTTCAACTTCCCAAGTACCGTTAGTAGCACCAACAGCTAAGTCAGTTGAGCTAACTTTACGGTCACCAGTATCTTGCTTGCCGTTGCTGTAGCCAAGATTTAGACCCCAAGAGATATCTCCAGTTTTTTGACCATAAAGGATGTTGATTGGATTTTGTTCGCCAAGCAATGTACCAGTAACTGAATCAGTTAAATAACCAGTTCTGCCAAGGTAAAGACCGAAAGCACCACCGAACATATTTTTAAAGATACCAGCTTCAGCTTTAGGAGTTGCAGCACCTTTGTCGCCCCACTCCATAGTAACCATTTCACCTACTGAGTGAATCATGTATGGTCTGTCAAAAACGTACTGAACATCTGTTAACTGACGTGAGTTACCAAGAGCCTCAATACGAGCCTTAGATGCCATTGCAGGAGTAGCCATCATTGCTGCTGCTGCGAATACGATCAACTTTTTCATTTATTGCGTCCTTTCGTTAGGTAAAGTTTTTAAACTTTTAAACCTTTTAAGTTTCATTTTACTTATACACAAAAAAGCCTAATTAGGTCTAAAGCCAAGATCAATACAAAATTGTCATGTTTAACCTGACTTAAATCCTTTTTTATTAAAGGCATTAAGAACTTAGCGCACAAAAAAGCAGCATCTCTGAATTGAATTTTTGCTTTCATAAAAATGTCTCGCCGCCTTAACTGCCAGAACTAGCGCGGGTTTTATTCATGATGACGGTTAAAAAAATTTCATCGCACAGTGATAACAAGATTTGTTGTCACCTAGCGACGTTTACACCCTTCTTGCGTAGATGCGATGCAGAAATATGTAACAGTAATATCTAGACTTACGCCTAGCAACACTGTCTTTGAGCTAGTTTCACGGAGCCCCTGGGGCACTTTGCACTCAGAACATGCTAGCGTTTATGAGTATATTTTTTTCTTTATTTGAGTTTACGTTCTACATTGGAGATTTTGTGTCTATATATATGTCTGCTCTTCGCACTCTTTTTTTTGTTAGCGCAGTTGGCTTTTCGGCATCTGCTTTTTCGCAAACTGAAGAAACAAAAAATCCATTAAAAGTGGTGGGCGAAGCTGCTTTTGACTTTAGTGTTTACTCTAATAATGGAGTCGCAACTCCTTCTTTATATGCGGGAGCTCAAGACAACACTTACAACTTTAACTCAGCCCAAGCTTGGATCACTTACACCCAAGAAAAGTTTCTCCTTCAGTCTCGCCTTTACGCTATTAAAAATAAATACTCAGATACTGATGTACCAAGCACACGCACACAAACGCATCCCGCATTGGATCAGTTAGAAGTTTACCATCTTTACAGTGACAAACTTCAGTTTGGTTTTGGTCGACTCTCAACTCTTCTGGGGCTTGAGTCTTACATGAGGCACGAAAATCCGATTTAAATAAATACCATTGCTTACAGCTCCTTGCTTCCGGCTTATGGAGATGGTGCGAGGCTTGTTTGGTTACAAAGTGATCTCCTCAAACTCACAGCTTCTACTTATAACGAGATTTCCATCGCCAGCCCTTGGGATGAGAAATCAAAAACACGAAAGGCATGGGAGCTAGTTGCCCAAGGTAGCTCGGAAAACTGGTCATACTCTTTAGGCACTACAACTGGTCGCAATGAACTCGGAACACAAATTACCTTTATAGATGCCTGGATAAGCTACGCTTTTTCAGAACAAACTACTTTTTGGTTTAACTTTGATCGCCAAACACAAGAGCCTGCTGCTGGTAAAACAGGTGATGCGAGCTCTAGCATTTTCCAGGTACAACACAAAATCGATAATCATGCCTTAGCACTTCGTTATGAGTCTGTTGACGGTGCAGATGATCCAATGATCAATATTGATGGTAACTATACTGGTAATGTTTCGGTTCTCAGCATTGCTGATAGAGTAAAACTCTCTGAGAACCTGTCGATTGCTCTCGAAGTTCACCACCATATGGCACAAAATAAGGACTATGTAGATAGCTCTAACAAAGCGACAAAGGAATTAACTTTCTTTACGGTGGGAGCGTTGGCCACTTTTTAAAAACTCTAGTTATCGCTGGATAGACGATAAAACTGGATCCCATCAACGTAAGCTTTTGGCATCATAAAGTTTTTATTGGAGTCCAACTCCACTTCTTGCCATCCTAACACGCGAGCAAGTGGAGTTTGAGTGTGTTTGATGTTTGCTAGCAGCTTTCCCAAATTTTCAATTTCACCTTTGCGACTGAGTAAAGACGGAATATGAAAATACACAAAGGTATGCTTTTTATTATTCAATGCAAACGATTCAATACCTGTGCGCACAAAGGGAACAAAGTCTAAAGACTCTTTTGTATTGCAATGATGCACCCACAAGAGACGATCAGTTTGATTCTCATAAGCTACTAAACTTGCAAGATCCATATCTTCACAAGAAACTCTAACTCGTTGCTTAGATATCAAACTGCCAAATTGTTTCCGACTCAGGCCTCTTTTAAGCGGTAAAAAATAAACGGAATCTTCAGTAAGGACTGCAATTTTTTTGTCAGAGCTTTTCTGAGTCCATAGTGATAGTTGTTCTAAATAGAAATCTACTTTTTGAGATTCGATTTGAGAAAACTCAAAAACTACATCCACTTTAGCTAAACTTGTACTCTCTTCAAAAACATCAATATGCACACGACTTTTATAAAGCGAAGCTAACTTAGCCAGGGCCGGTACAGACTGCTCCATGGCGCTTTTAAATAAAAAATCTCCTACAGCAAAAACCTTGTTTTTTGCTATTTCCAATTCTGTCTGCGAAACGTCGTCAGCGACTATTTGATCATTTTCTACTAAACTTAAAGACCGTAAAATTTTTGCGTAATTGCTATAGATCTGATTTTTTTCGGTCAAAGTTAGATCGGCATAAGACTGCATAAGCTGATTCAAAATATAAGGGCGCAAACTCATCTCTACCCACTGATTTTTGTCTTCGCCACCAGCCTCCTGGCTCGAAATTAACTTAGAACAAAAATGATAGTGCTGTGGCAGAGACCAATAACTTTCGCAATAACCATGCTGCGATCGCAAAACCACTGGCCACTGTGAAAAAGTAAAATCACCTTCGAGTTCTACTAATGGATTCTTAAGAAAAATCTTCTTTTGCAGAGCCATAGACATTAAGAAATCGATTAAAACTTCTCGCGTCAGATCTGGTTGCTCAATATGACCTTGTGACTTTTCATAAACCCATAGGGCCACCATGAGTCTTTCGATCTGCCCTGGATATACAAATAGTTTTTCCCCCACAAAGACCTGTTGACCACGAATGCGGTATAACAACCCCTGATCGCCTACCAATGTGATTTGATATTTCTTTCTAAATGGCTCGATGCCCTCTAAGAATCTTTCGCTGGTTAAAATATGCTCATTGATAGAAGCAAGATTTTGCCCCCAGAAAGCTGAAAAAGGGACACGCTTTTTTTGCGAGCACCTAAAGACACTTTCTTGCCCCTGCTCTGTTAATTTGTCTATTCTTTCGACAGCCCTGGAATCAATACAGAGTGGCTTCTGGCTCCACGCTAAGAACAGCAAGATAACTACTGAGAATCCAAGGAATGTTATGAATGGCAAAAAACGCTCTAACTTCATGTAAGGACTTGATGCCAAAAGGGTGCCAAAAGCTTATGTAAATTTTGCGATAAGCTCTTGATGGAATGTCTTATCTGCCATCACCAAAAGAACATCATGAGCTTCAACCAAGGTGCTTCCCCGTGGGATAATTTTTTGAGTCCCTCTCTGGATTAAAACAACTAAGACGCCCTCTGGAAGCTGAACTTCAACTAAATTTTTACCGACCAATGGAGAATTTGGCGAGATTTGAAGGCTTAGGGTCTCCTGCTCAAAATCTACTTCTGGGGGTCTACGTGGAGTTGTTTTCTTTTCTAGTAAACCTAAAAATTTAGCCACTGGTTTAATGGTTGTTCCCTGAAAGAGAACAGATGCAAAGACCACGAAAAAGACGATATTAAAAATCGCATCTGCTTTTTCGATAGAAGCCACAAATGGAAACGTTGCTAGGATAATTGGCACTGATCCTCTCAGGCCAACCCAAGAAACCAACAGCTTTTCTTTGTTAGAAAATTTTGAGCCCCACATTGAAATATAAACACCAATAGGACGCGCCACAAATATTAAGAAAGTTGCTAACAAGAGTCCGCTAGCTGCAACTGGCACTAAACGCGTCGGGAAAACTAACAATCCTAGTGCTAAGAACATAGCAATTTGCATTACCCAAGCCATACCGTCATGGAAAAACACTGTAGAGCTTTTTGAAACAAATTGTTTGTCAGACAGAAAGATACCGCAAATATAGACTGCTAAATACCCATTAGCTCCCAATTTTTGCGAGATAAAGAATAACATCAGCATCAAAGAAATAGACAAAACGGGATAAAGTCCTTCGTATTCCAAATGCAATTTATTAAACAATCTGGAATAAGCTTTTGCCCAGAAAAAACCAAAAGCACCACCAAGTAAGAACTGGAGGACAATATCTAAAATGGCATCAAGACCATTGATCTCTTTTCCACCAAGAAGCTGAATTAATAAAATAGTAAGAACTACTGCCATTGGGTCATTAGAACCTGATTCTAACTCCAGAAGTGCCGAAACATTTTTCTTAAGACGATTTGTTCGCGAGCGAAGGGCCGAAAAAACGGCAGCAGCATCTGTGGAACTCATGATACTGCCAAGCAATAAGCCTTCAAGCCATGACCACTCCAGTAAAAATACTGCAAACCCTCCTATAGCCGTTGTGGTGATGACCACCCCAACCGTGGAAAGTAAAATACCTTCTTTAAGCACTGGTTTGATTTTTTGAATGTCAGTATCAAGTCCACCTGAAAAAAGAATAAATACTAAAGCAATGGAACCTAAAGTCTGAGCAGCCAGTGCATTATCAAAATAAATCCCACCAATACCTTCGGAGCCAGCCAGCATCCCAATGGCTAAAAAAACAAGAAGTGAAGGCACACCAAAACGACCTAACAATTTGCTTGTAATCACACTCAACAATAGAAGAGTGGCTCCGACACTAATAATCAACTCTGCTGTCATGAACTCCTCAACAAAAGTAAAGATTCTAGGTACTTTAAATTTCTAACTGGTGCCTAGAAAAGATATACAAGGCGCCACAACTTATGACAAAGTTTTAATACAAATTTCTGCAAAATACTGTGAGTTAAGTGAGCTAAAAAGAATCTCTATCTAAGGAGTGATAATTTGAAAAAACAAATTCTTATCATCAATGGCAGCCCTCAAAGCAAATCAGGAAATTGCGCTTATTTGATTCAACAGATTCAAAATAAATACAAAGCTTACCAATTTGAGGTGTTGCACTTAAAATCAACAAACTCCAGTACAGCCCAGATTTTTAAAAAAATTCAAAACAACCATGCTGTGCTCTTTGTTTCCGGCACTTATTGGGACAGCTGGGGCAGCCCGCTGCAAAAGTTTTTAGAAGACTTTACGCCCTTTGAGGGGCACCCTTCGCTTGTTGGTAAACCAGCTGGCGTCATCACTCTTATGCATTCTGTGGGTGGCAAATCGGTTTTAAGTCGCTTACAAGGTGTACTTAACACTTTGGGCTTCTTAATCCCTCCTATGGGTGGCATGACTTACGCCCTCAGCAATCAACTCATTACTCGCGGAAAAAGGGCGCACACTCAACATGCTGATGATTTTTGGAGTCTCGATGATATCGACGTTATTCTCAGCAATCTTGTGCTTACGAGCGAACAACATGACCAATGGAAAGCTTGGCCCGTGGATCGTAAGAATTTTAAAAAAGTGTGGCTTAAATAAATTTAAACTTTAAGGAGACCGACTTTTCCTACTTTAGAAGGTAGTTCGTGATCCATGTGAGGACTTAACCACTTGTTAGTAGCAATAAGTTTTTGCAGATCAAGTCCGGTCTTCACTCCCCTACCTTGAAACATATAAACCACATCTTCAGTGGCCACATTGCCAGTGGCATTGGGAGCATAAGGGCAACCACCTAGGCCACCCAAAGAAGAATCAAAAATACGCACTCCCACTTGATAAGCAGCAAGAATATTGGCTAATGCTTGCCCTCTGGTATCATGAAAATGACCTGCAAGTTTTTTGACTGGTACAATTTTTTTGAGTTTTTTAAATAATGACTGCACCTGTTCAGCATGAGCGACACCAATAGTATCTCCAATAGAGATTTCGTAACATCCCATTTGATGCAAGCGTTTGGCCAGCTTTAATACTTTGGCTTCAGAAACTTTACCTTCAAAAGGACAACCAAAGCAGGTTGATAAATAGCCTCTGACTTTTATTTTGTGTTTTTTTGCCAAAGCCATCACTGGCTCAAAGCGCACAAAGGATTCTTCAATCGAACAATTGATATTTTTCTGAGCGAACGACTCCGAAGCTGCCGTAAAAATGGCAACTTCTTTGACTCCTGCTTTAATGGCGTCCAACATGCCTTGCTCATTAGGCACCAACACAGAAATTTCTGTTTTTGCAGAAATCTTTTTTGTCTTCATCAAATCTTGAACACCGCTGACAATCTCTGCAGTGCCAGCCATCTGCGGCACCCATTTAGGAGAAACAAAAGCTCCAACCTCAATACGTCGCAGACCCGAGTTTGCTAATTTTTCTGCAAACTCAATACGAACTGCAGATGGTAAAAACTGCTTTTCATTTTGCAGCCCATCTCTTAAACCCATTTCTACGATTGTGACTTTTTGTTGTGCCATAAAATTTAATTTGCGCTTAGTTTAACCAAAATCTTTCCAAGTACCACTTGGTCGCCCACTTGACAGTTAATGCTCTCAACTGCACCAGCAACCTCTGCTTTTAAAGTGTACTCCATTTTCATAGCTTCCATGACCAAAATTGCAGCTCCAGCTTCAACATTCTGGCCTTGAGTCACCAATATCTTAGTCACTTTTCCTGGCATTGGCGCACTCACCGTATCAGAAGAGCCCCCTTGCCCTGCCTTTTTGCGAGCACGTCGCCCCTGCTGCGTCTCAACGCTAAAAGTTTTTCCCCGATGATGAACCCACAATTGACCACCAACAATTTGAACTACAGCGCGATGATCTTTGCCATTCACTTTTACTTTTAAATCCATAACTAAATTCCTCGCCAGTAGTTCATAAAAGGATTCGCTACAAACTCAGTGCCAACAGTGGCAGCTTTCGTCTGAAGCCTTGCCAAAGCCTCTTTAACAATGACCTCTTCAACTTCTGTGCGCTGAGGCTCCTGAAGAGCGTCTGCAAAATAAGTCTCAATAAAACGCGTGGTCATAGTGCCATTCACAAATTCTGCATGGCTTAAAATTTCAATTAAGTAGGGGATATTTGTATGCACTCCAAAAACAATAGAGTCCTTCAAAACACGAATCATTTTTTGTATCGCTCGCGGTCTGGACTCATCCCACACAATGACTTTTGCAATCATGGGATCATAGAATGGAGTGATCTCATCCCCTTCATCAAAGCCATACTCAAAGCGACGACCTGGCCCCTCGGGCCATTCAATCAGACCCAATTTCCCAGTTGAGGGCACGCCCCCCATAAAAGGATTTTCAGCGTAAATACGACACTCAATGCTGTGGCCGCGAGGCTGTAGAGGCTTACGCGTATCAAAAATAAAATCACCTTGAGCTGTGAGAATTTGTGCTTTCACCAAATCCACACCTAAAACTTCTTCAGTGACAGGGTGTTCAACCTGCAAACGCGTATTCACTTCTAAAAGATAGAACTGTCCATCTTGCAATAAAAACTCAACAGTCCCAGCTCCACGATATTGCCCCAATTGGCCAATGGCGATAGCAGCCTCACCCATTCTGCGACGTAAATCATCGGTGAGTGACGGAGAAGTTGCTTCTTCGATAATTTTTTGGTGACGACGTTGCACAGAACATTCGCGATCAAACAAATGCACAACTTGCCCTGAAGAGTCTCCAAAAATCTGAAACTCAATATGTTTAGCGCGATCTAAATACTTTTCTAAAAACACTTTTGGAGAACCAAAGGCAGACTGTGCCTCACGCTGAGCCGATTCAATGAGCTCTCTTGCATCTACAGAGTTGCGAATGAGCTTCATTCCGCGGCCACCCCCACCAGCAGCTGCTTTCACAATAACAGGATAACCAATTTTTTCTGCTTCCTGAATCAAATGCGCGACATCTTGGTTTTCACCTTGATAACCAGGTACTAAAGGAAGACCTGCTTTGATAGCTAAATTTTTGCAATGAACTTTATCGCCTAGAGAGCGAATAGATTCTGGCTTGGGACCAATAAAAATCAAACCTGCTTTTTCGACAGCTTCTGCAAAATCTGCATTCTCTGATAGAAAGCCAAACCCTGGGTGAATAGCTTCTGCACCACCGGCAACCGCTCCGTCGATATTGGCTTGGATATTTAAGTAAGATTCTGCTGTGGCAGCAGGCCCAATACAGACAGTTTTTGTAGCCATACGATAAGCACGAGACTGAATATCAGCTTCTGAGTGCAACAGCACTGTTTCAATGCCTAACTCTTCACACGCTTTAATAATTCTAACTGCCACTTCTCCACGGTTGGCTATGGCAATTCTTTTAAACTTTTTCAATTTAGTCCTCCACGCCAGCTAGGCTCGCGTTTTTCGATAAAGGATTTTAAACCCTCTTGCCCCTCATCACTCACTCTACGATCTGCAATCACAGCAGCTGTTTGGGTTTTTTGTTGATCCCAAGAGAGCTCATACAAAGAATTTAGTAATTTTTTTGTTTCTTGTGCAGCCTGAGGTCCCACTTGCTGAAAGAGGTGCAACACTCTCTGGACAGCGTGGTGAGCTTCTCCTGCTGGAGACTTTTCATGGACCAAAGACATCGCCATGGCCTCGTCCGCGCCAAAAACTTTTCCAGAGAGCATATAAAAACGAGCTCTGCCCATTTGTGCTTTCTTATGAATGAAGGCACTGATAACTGCTGGTGCAATTCCTAACTTTACTTCACTAAAACAAAACTGCGTTCCTTCTTCTGCAATGACATAATCACAACAAGCAAGTAGCCCCAATGCTCCACCAAATACAGAGCCGTGAATCTGCCCTACGATCGGCAAAGGACAATTCCAAATGGCTTCAAACATATTGAAGAGCTTAAGAGAATCTTCACGATTCTGCTCTAAGCTAAAGTCCACCATTTCTTTCATCCAATTGAGATCAGCCCCAGCGCAAAATGCTTTGCCCTCTCCAGATAGAACAACCGCACGTAGATCTTTTCTTGCAGCAAGAACTAAAAAACACTGAGTGATTTCTTGAATCATCTCAGGGTTAAAAGCATTGCGCATTTCAGGTCGGTGCAATTTGACGTAAGCAACATTATTGAGTTCGGTTTGAATTACAAATTTCATGCTTACATCCTGAAGACGCCCTGGCTCGCAGGACCCCAATCTTTATTTAAACTTGCAGAAATTCCCAAAGCTAAAACCATACGAGTGTCAGCAGGATCAATAATTCCATCATCCCAAATTCTAGCTGAAGAATAATAAGCAGATGATTCGTATTCATACTTTTCAAGAGTAGGTCTCTTAAACTCAGCTTGCGCATCAGCATCCATATTCTGGCCCTTAGCTGCTAACTGCTCCATTTTTACAGTCAACAAAACATTAGCAGCTTGTTCGCCACCCATGACACTGATTCGAGCATTCGGCCACATCCACAGTTGTCGTGGCTGATAAGCACGGCCACACATTCCATAGTTTCCAGCGCCGTAACTTCCGCCAATAACCACTGTAAACTTTGGAACGCGGGCATTAGAAACCGCCATCACCATTTTTGCGCCATGCTTTGCGATGCCTTCGTTTTCGTATTTTTTACCCACCATAAAGCCAGTGATATTCTGTAAAAATATTAATGGAATTTCTCTCTGTTCACAGAGTTCAATAAAATGAGCTGCCTTTTGTGCTGACTCACTGAAGAGCACGCCATTATTTGCAATAATTCCTACTGGCATTCCCCAAATATGTGCAAAACCAGTTACCAAAGTGTTGCCAAAAAGAGGCTTAAACTCATGAAACTTTGAGCCATCCACAATGCGCGCAATCACTTCACGCACATCAAAAGGAATGCGCGAGTCTTTAGGTATAATGCCGTAAAGATCTTCAGCTGCATAAAGAGGTTCTTCAACGGGAAGAGTTCTCAAGTGCACTCTCTTTGTGCGATTTAAATGAGCTACGATGGCGCGGGTGATTTCAATGGCATGCTCATCGTCTTCAGCAAAATGATCTGTGACTCCACTCACTGCACAGTGAACATGGGCACCCCCAAGCTCTTGAGCATCAACCACTTCTCCTGTTGCGGCTTTTACTAGCGGTGGACCACCCAGAAAAATAGTGCCGTTATCTTTAACAATCACATTCTCATCACTCATTGCAGGGACATAAGCGCCCCCGGCTGTGCACGAACCCATGACTACAGAAATCTGCGGAATGTTTTGCGCCGACATGCGTGCTTGATTGTAGAATATACGACCAAAATGATCTCTATCCGGAAAGACTTCTGCTTGCAGAGGTAAAAATGCCCCACCTGAATCCACAAGATAAATACATGGCAATGCATTTTCCATGGCAATTTCTTGGGCGCGCAAATGTTTCTTTACCGTCATCGGAAAATAAGTACCACCCTTCACTGTGGCATCATTGGCAACAATCACACACTCGGTTCCATGAATCATACCAATACCTGTGATCACACCTGCTGCTGGCGCTTGATTGTCATACATGTCCCAAGCAGCAAGAGTCGAAAATTCTAAGAATGCTGTGCCCTTATCTAAAAGAGCTTCTACTCGTTCACGAGCTGTTAATTTGCCACGAGACTTGTGCTTGAGAAGAGCAGCTTCTCCGCCCCCAAGCTTCACTTGCGCTACACGATCTCGCCACTGATTGACGATAGAAAGCATGGCTGCCTTGTTGGCTTTAAAATCAGAAGAAGTTAGGTCCAGATTTGTCTCTAAAATTTCCACGTAAAAATTCCTTCTTAAAAACTAAATTATGATTCTGTGACAGAATCTTTCTTCTGAGAATCTTCAGAAGCAGCTAGTGATGGTTGAAACTGCAAGGCAATTTGCACATCAAGATCTGCGACCAGTTGATCATTTTCGTCATAAATTTTGAGTTGCAGATCTTGCTGACTCTTACGATGACGGCGTAGCTCCGCTAGCACAGCCTCTCGTTGTGCTTCGATCATTTCTAATTTAAAGCGCAACTCTTTAAGCGGAGGACGGTGAATTTCAAGATTCACTTTTGTTGCATACAAAAAGAATTCTCCCAAGGGAGCATGTCGCGCCCAGAGGGTGCGAATGGCTTCCAGTCCAGCCCCCAACACAACTCCTTCGTGAAATTCTTTGTGAGCCGTCAAATTGTGTGGCCGCTGAGGCAACACCACTTCAATATGAGAGTCAGACAAACGTGCGATTCTTACGCCCATACCTTGAGTGAAAGGTTTAAAAATATCGAGAGCATAAGATAAAGCGGCCTTTGAAGCTTCTGGTGAGATTTCTTCAAGAAGTGCCGTCAGGTCTGCCGGATCGAGTTTTAGCCCTCGCTCCTTTAGCCCCTGCTCCACTTGACCCTTGACGTTGGTAATTAGAGTTGTCAGCCATTGTGTATTCATGAGATAAATCTGATAACACGCAGACCTTGCCGAGTAAATAGAGAGAGGACTCTATAAAATGAATAAAATTATTAGTTTGATTATATTTGCTGCAGCACTTTCTTGGACCTGGAATATCATTCACACAGAATCCGCAGTGGGCTTTGAGACGCACTCCGGCATTCAGGTGAGCCTAGCAAAAGTGATCGTAGACACTGTAGCTGAAAAAAGACCTGAAGCTAAAAATATCGAAATTATTGAGCTTTGGACTGAAAAAATCAGCGACACTAAAGTGAGAGCTTATTTTTCATACAAATTTTCTGAACCTTCAGAAAATGGCGAAATGGTAGACCAAGCCATTAAGGGCGAAGCTGTTTTACACCGTGAACCTAGTGATGAGCCCGGTAAAGATGTTTGGATTTTGCAAAACGTAGAAACCAACAACGACAGCGTTGTCTTCAACGAAGGCTCATTGATCACACCTGACATGGAAACAGAAGCAACACCTGAGACTGGCGTTGAAGAAGAACCGCAAGTTGAAGGTGCTAATACAACTGGAGCTCCAGCAACAGAAACAGCACCAACGACGCCATCAACGACTCCAGCTCCCGAAACAAATAAGCAATAATGCCCATTCCCCAAGAATTTATTGCCATTGATGAAGAGGGCTTTCCACTTTCAGGAGAGCTCCGCATCCAAGACGCAGAAATTGGCGCTCATTTCTTTAATCAACTCAAAGTTCATCCTAGCGGAAGTTTAGTTTCTTATTTTGGCGAGACCCCCGTTCTTGTCGAAGCATTTGATGAGCCCTTCGTGGCGCAACAAATTTACTTAAAACAAGACCAGTGGTGCCTGCTGCTCCCCTACGGAGTTGAAAAAGTATTTTCACTAGATTCTCTCACTGTTGATGAATGGGATCGCTTTCACGGCTATACCTCTGAGAATATTCCCTTTGTCATGAGCCGCAAAGCTCAAGCTTTATTTTTTGAAGCCTTAGATGAGTTTGATGATGAGAGCATCACCTTTCGCGACAAGACCTATCCTATCCCCGCCTACTGGGCTGTTGATAAACAGGTGGAAAAAGCAGACTCATGGTGTGAACGCTATAAAAACAACAACACTGGCTGGGATCTAGGAAAGCCCGCTCCCGCCTTAGTGGATATGCTACCGCGCCTGAAGCTCTCACGCTCTCGAGTCTTGGTATTAGGATGTGGTTCTGGCCACGATGCTGCTCACTTTGCAAAAGATGGACACATCGTAACTGCTGTAGATTTTTCTGCTGAAGCTCTAAAAAAAGCCCAAGCACAATACTCCGAATTTAATAATATCAATTGGATTCAAGCTGATGTCTTTAATTTGCCGCAAGCTTGGGATGGTGCTTTTGATGTAGTTTTCGAGCATACTTGTTACTGCGCAGTCAATCCCACTAAGCGCGCTCAACTTGCAAAAATATGGAAACGAGTTCTCGCACCGGGTGGACACCTCATGGGCGTGTTCTTCACTTTTGAAAAGCGCCAAGGCCCACCTTATGGTGGTACTGAATGGGAAATCCGTCAGAGATTAAAAAAAGACTTTCATTTTATTTTCTGGGGTCGCTGGAAAAACTCCGTGGAAAATCGCCAAGGCAAAGAGCTTTTCGTCTACGGCTCCAAAATGTAGTTTCTAGTGAGGTAAGACCAAATCTCCTTCAAGAGCAGATAGCTCTTCGATAATATTTTGAGTCTGCTCTGGACTTCTTAAAACCAATAATTTTGCCAATAACTCCACAATAGCCTGTCGTCTCTGCTCATAAAAGACCTTAGCTTGAGGGGCTCCAAATTCAGAGCTCTTCTGAATCCAT
Source organism: Bdellovibrionia bacterium (assembly GCA_046570065.1). Lineage (GTDB taxonomy): Bacteria > Bdellovibrionota > Bdellovibrionia > Bdellovibrionales > Bdellovibrionaceae > JBKHVM01. The sequence continues at coordinate 17,751 of JBKHVM010000023.1, read as the reverse complement.
TGCGTAGTGATCTCGCGTAACTTTGCGGTAGAAAAACCATCTTGAAAAGCTGCCTCAAATTTCTGAATGGTAGCTTCTCGGTTCTGAACACGAATTTGTGGATCAAAGGCGTGATTTTTTTCAAAATCTTGCACTAACTTTTTTTGTTCTGCACTCAAGTGCCCAAAAAATCTCTCAATATTCTTTTTAAGACGAGATTTTGCCTTTTGTTCTGCAATTTCTTGAGTCTCCTCTTTAAAGTCTTTGAGATAAGCCCGCCAGTTATCTTCCTTGATTTGCTCAACCACGATTAGAGCATATTTCATAAACATCGGTTGTAAGGAAATCAGTTTCGCCTCAAAACGCTCGACCACTTGATTCATTTTTATCTGATACTCTGCCTCTGAGGACATCTATTTTTGTTGCAGGACTTTTTTGGCCTCTTGAATTTCTTGAACCAAATATGGAAGCATTGCCTTTTTGAGCTCTAAAACAAACTCCTCAGAAGTTTTATTTGCTACCACCTTTTGGCTGCTGACAAAATCAAACTGACTATTAATCTCGTAAGCCAAAACATCATCAGCAAAACGCAAAGCAAGATCAGTGCGACTGCAGGCTGATAAGACCAAAATAACAATAATCAAAAAACTCTTTTTCATTTTGCCTCTCTTGTTAGGGGAAATCCCTTCTCTAAAGTTGGGGCATCTTTTAAGGCCAAAATTTCAAAATAAGCATCTAACGGATTCATTGTTTGAGCCTCTCGCACCAGCTCTTCAAACACCACACTCGTCGCACCATGTGCCAAGGATGGAAAAGCTCCATCATCAACTTCCCCCATACCCACAATAAGCCCCCGGCTCCAAAGCTCTTTAGTTGCACGATGAAAACTTCCTTCTAACATTTTACCTTTAAGTTCTGTGACTTCACGCAACTGTTTTGTTGAAAGTGGTGAGTCAATTTCAAGACTCTCCAGAATTTGTTTAGCTGATCTAGAAAGAGGCGCAAAAGAATCTTGATCTAAAGCTGCTAAGATACATTTAAATATTTTTTTAGAAAAAAGTGTCGCTCGACCTTGATAAAACTTGCCGTAAACTACATCCCGCTCTCGGGCTAGTTTTTCTCTGAGGTACCACATATTAACAACTTTGCTGTCGGCCCCCTGATCCCAATCCCAGCGCATGGGGTAATGGGGATAAAAACAATTCCACAGCGAGTTGGGAACCTCACTGTTTTGTTTGGGAAATACCAATAAAAATCCATGTTGCTCAATAAACTCGACTGCCTGTGGATACATTTTTTCGACTAAGCTCATTGCCAATACTCCCCTAAAAAGTCTCGGTCATATCAGAACAAAATAGCTAGTAATATTTAAACCTGATGCGCGCTATTAACTTTTAGAACGTCTGCAATTCAGCTTTCTGTAGTTTGTAAGTGAGTTCGAGCTCTTTTAGCTCTTTTTGTTTTGTAACAAATTTCTGACTTATCTCTAACCAATCAGAGCCATTTTTGACACCAAGGCGGTACTCGTTGGCAGTGGCCTTCTCGAGCTTTTCTGCTCGGTTTAAAATTTCTTTTTGGATCTTTAAAAGACGTTCAGTCTCTTTGAGTTCATTCTTTAAGTTTTCAAAAGTGATAGATTTTTGCTTTTGTGCGTTGGCCAGCTCTACGCGATTTAGATGTGCTTGTTTGGTTTGCACTTGGCTTTTTAAAATTTGACTCTGAGAGCCGCCAAACTTCCAAGTCAACAAAACACCTAAGTGATACTCATCTAACTTGTAGGGATTTTGCGACTGAGGTGTTAGCTGACCATAGCTGGCGCTTAAATCCAAACTAGGCCAAATATTTGCTTTTGCAGAGCGAGCTTCATGCTCAGCAGCTTCTAACTTAGACTTTATAATGCTTCCACTCATTGTCTGATCAAAAGAATTAGGTACTACTTCCGCAAAGACAAAATCAGGAACATCTTGGTATTGCTCCAATTCTCGTTTTTTATTTTCAATATGAACTTGGAGTGTTTGAATATGTGTTTCGGCTTCGTAACGGGCAAGTTCAATTTCTAAGAGGTCAGCACTCGTGGTAATACCACTCTGCACGCGGCGCTGAGCTGCTATCATTTGTTTTTGATAACTTTCGATTTCTGCTTTTTCAATCTCCATGAGTTCAGAAAATAGTGTCAATTCTTGCTGAAGTTTATATTTTTCAAATTGAAGTCTTTTGATTTCTAGCTGTCTTTCACTTTCTATGGCATTCAATCGTGCTTTGGATTTTTTGAGCAGAAAGTAATCCCCTCCGCCTCTGAAAAGATTCCAATCCATAGACACAAAAGAAAGCAATCCCCTCTCGTCTTCCTCATGGAGCTCGTCAGATTCACCATAGCCAACACTCAGTTTGAACTCAGGAAAGATTCGATTCTTTTGTTCTTCTATCTCAAGGCGCTGAAGCTCTGCCGCTAGTTCCTTTTCTCGAACAAGATCAGCCGAGAATGCTCTTGAACTTAAAAAAATGGTGAACACAAACAGACAAAGCTTCATCGCTATTTCCTACTTTTCAACTTGGAATTTAATAACATCTTTTTTTCCACCAGCTTCTATTGTCGCCTCTAGTGGTAAACGATTGGCGCCTTGTAAATCAAAAATAGCTTGATAGCTTTGAGCCGCCTTTTTGATTTCTAGATTATAGGATTTACCAGCTTTAGGACCGCGTGGAATCGCCTTAACCTGACTTATCACTACATCTTTAGGCATTTCTACACCTTCGTGGGCTATCAAGTGCATATCTAATTGGTTGCCATTAACCACATATTCAAAGTGAACAATTTTGCCTGGCTTTACAACTCCACCAAATTGAGACTTCAAAACGCCAGGGCTATGTGCATGCCCTTCGTGAGCCAAAGCAGACGCTGAGAACATTGTCATTAATGCAAATAAAATAGCCTTCATGGTTTCTCCTTATTATAATGATTCTGATTCTTTTCTGTGAACATACTCTTCTGCAGATTTTCTACCAAAATTATAAAAAACTACAGGAGTGACTATAATATCTAAAAGCGTTGAACTTAAAAGTCCACCCACAATTACCACAGCTACTGGGTGCAAAATCTCTTTACCTGGCTCTCCCGCAGAGAGCACTAAAGGCAAAAGAGCTAAGATGGCAGTTAGTGCAGTCATCAAGACAGGCACTAATCTCTCCAAAGAACCTTTGATGACCATCTCGCGATCAAATGCCATACCTTCGTATTTCATGAGATGGAGATAGTGCGAAACCATCATGATGCCATTGCGTGAAGCGATACCACTTAACGTGATAAAAGCTACTAAGGACGCAACACTGAGGGTGACTCCTGCGAGCTTCATAGCAATAACTCCTCCGATAAGAGCCAGTGGAATGCTGAGCATGATCTGAAATACTATGAACCAAGATTTAAAATTTGCATATAGAACTAGAAAAACTCCGAGAAAACTCAACAACGCCAAGATCCAAATTTTTTGCATGGCCTTAATCTGACTTTCAAACTGGCCACCATAAACTAAGTAATAACCTTCTGGCAGTTGTACTTTTGCTGCGATCACACTTTGGATCTCAGCCATAACACTTGCTAAAGAACGACCTTGAGTATTTGCTTGGACAATGACCCGCCGCTGAGAGTTTTCACGGTTAATAGTATTAGGTCCATGGGATTCATAAATATCTGCCACTTCACTCAGTAGAACCCTTTTACCATCTGGCATGACTTTTACTGGAATCATCCCGATGCTTTCCAGCTGCTCTCGTGATTTGGAATCAAAACGCATAACCAAATCGATTGTTTTTTGATCTTCTAAAATTTGCCCCACAAGTTGGCCATGCAAAGCTTTGTGTAAGTTTTCAGTGAGCTCTCCTGTAGAAATTCCGTACTGGGCAGCTAAATCTCTCATCACTTCAATTTTTAACTGAGGAACTAAAACCTGCTGTTCCGCATTCACATCCACAAGGCCCTCGATAGGCTTTAAGAGCCTTTCAATTTCAGCCGCTTTTTGTCTTAACACAGTTAAGTTAGGCCCAAAGATTTTAATCGCAATTTGAGAGCGCACCCCAGACAACAAGTGGTCCAGTCTGTGACTAATTGGCTGCCCCACACTAACTCCCACATCGGGTATTTGCTCGAGCTGAGTGCGGATATCTGCGAGTACAGTCTCTCGATCACGACCACCTTCTTTGAAGTCTAAATCAATCTCAGAAATATTAACCCCTTCAGCATGCTCGTCTAACTCAGCTCTTCCTGTTCTGCGAGAAGTGTATTTGACTTCAGGAATTTTAAGCAAAATTTCTTCAGCACGCTTACCGATATTATTTGATTCTTCTAACGAAATTCCTGGATTTGCAGAAATCAAAATAGTCGCTGTTCCTTCGTTAAATTTAGGCAAAAAATCTCGTCCTTGAGAGAAAAACCAAAATACTGATATCAAAAAAAGAATTAAGCTTGGGAGGATGACTTGCCAAGGCTTACTCAGAGTCTTTTGCAAAAGCAGAGTGTCCCACAATTTAAATTTCTTAACTAAAGCACTTTCTTTTTGAGCCAAAAATCTTTGATCCTTGAGAAGATAAGAACATAAGGCTGGCGTGACCGTCAGTGAAACTAACAGCGAAGCCACAAGCGAAACTATATACGCAATCCCAAGAGGCATGAATAAGCGCCCTTCGATACCATCAAGAGCAAATAATGGCACGAACACTAGGCAGACAATGATGGTTGCAATCACAATGGAGTTACGAATTTCACTGGAAGCTGTAAAGACCACACTCAAAATAGGCTTTGGCTGACTCAATAGAGAGTTTTCTTTAAGTCTTCTAAAGACATTTTCTACGTCCACAATGGCATCATCCACCAACTCGCCAATAGCGATAGCAAGTCCTCCCAAAGTCATAGTGTTCACGGAGAGATCAAAAAACTTAAAGACAATAGCTGTGAGAATAAATGAGAGCGGTATTGCCGTCATGGTTATGGCTGTGGTTCTAAAGTTAGCTAAAAATATAAATAAGATGATAAAGACAAGGACCACACCATCGCGGAGAGCCATTTGCACATTCTCAATTGCTAACTGAATAAAATCAGCCTGTTTAAAAAGATCTGCTTTCATTTTGATATTAGGTGGAAGAGTTTTTTCGAGATCTTTTAAAGCAGTATCAATTCTTTTGGTCAGCTCAATGGTGCTTGCACTTGGTTGTTTCTGAATAGCCAAAAGCACACCAGAGCGCCCATTTATAGAGGCATCGCCTCTCTTGACCATGGGTTGCTCTTCAACACTGGCAATATCAGACACCAAAATCGGCCGTCCAAAATGAATTCCTGCCACGGAGCTTTCGATTTCCTCTTTGGAACGTACAGAGCCTAAATTACGAATTAAAAATTCTTGGCCATTGAGATCATAAAATCCACCAGTAGTGTTCAGACTGATGCCGGTGAGATTTTTTTGCAGCTCTTCCAAACTCAGTTGGTATTTTTGCAACTTATCTGCAGAAATAAGAATTTGAAATTGTCGCACTCCTCCACCTAATGAAATCACTTGAGAGACCCCATTGATTGCAAGAAGGCGCGGACGAAGAGTCCAATCCGCATAAGTACGCAACTCCATGGGATCTAACTTCGCATCCTCAGTATAGAGCCCCACAAATTGAATTTCTCCCATCACCGAGCTAATGGGCCCAAGAACAGGAGTGATACCCTGTGGAAGTCTTTCTTTTGCAATGTCTACCTTCTCCTGCACCAACTGGCGATTCCGATAGATGTCACTACCCCAAGAAAATTCGACATAAATTACTGACAAACCTACTCCAGAACTGGAGCGAACTCTCTCTACAAAGGGCAGGCCATTCATTGCAGTTTCGAGAGGATAAGTAACCAAGGTCTCCACTTCTTCTGGAGCCATCCCCGAAGCTTCGGTCATAATTGTCACAGTAGGACGGTTGAGATCAGGGAAAACATCGACAGGTAAGGATCTGATTACTTCAAAGCCAATTACCACCAAGAGTGCCGCAAAGGAAACAACGAATATACGATTTTTGAGGGACCATTTAATCAGAAGGTCTAACATAATCTAAAAACTCTCCACTGTGTCTAATCTATAGGTAAACAAGCTAAAATTGTGACAAAGAATAGAGAAATCACAAACATTTATTCTTAACTGCAAAACGCTTGCATTTTGTTTTGCTCCCATAACAGCAAAGTGTTACATCTTCGTCTCCAAATGAGAGGTAAATCATGTTTGAATGTGAGTTTCGTGAAGCTCTTCCAGAAGAAGCACAAATAATTTCGGACTTAGTAAACTCTGCTTATCGCGGAGACTCTTCTCGCCTTGGTTGGACTACTGAGGCAGACCTCCTCGATGGCCAACGAGTGGATAAAGAAATGATCCTAGAAATGTTAAACGAAGATGAATCAACGATACTTGTAGCTTGCCCCGTCGATGAAGACGAAATTTTGGGTTGTGTGCACCTCAAAAAAGACGGTACCAATTGTCTTTTAGGCATGCTCACCACCAGTCCCCAAATGCAAAAAAAGGGCATTGGCAAACAATTGCTCTCCGAGGCTGAGGCCTTTGCTGACTTTTGGGATTGCCAAAAAATACAAATGAAAGTGATCTCTATCCGCCAAGAACTCATTGCTTGGTATTTAAAACAAGGCTTTAAGCTCTCTCCCCATAAAGAAGCTTTTCCCTATGGCAACGAACGCTTTGGAAAGCCCAAAAGAGATGACCTTGAGTTTGCAGTTCTCGAGAAGAAACTTAGCTTCTCCTAGTGGGAAGCAGAGTTCGTTAGTAAACTTTGCAAACTGAGTTCTCGCCAGCAATATAAAATCTCTAAAATTTAATGCAAAAATCATCGTAATTACAGATAGTTACATTTTGGCCAATGATTTGTTATTCGTAAAACGCATAATAACTTGGACCTTTAGTATATGACTTTTCACAATAGCAGTCCTAATTTATCTGAGAAATCAGATCGAGGTTATTATGTTTACCAAATGGATTATCAGTATCACTTTTTTATTCGTGGCTAGCTTTACCTCTTTAGCTCAAGCTCAAGTAAGATCTCTTTATCCAAAAGTTAACGTCTACAAAGAATTACAGCAGATCATTAAAGATTATCGCGCTAATTGCGCAGATCCTTTTTACTCTTCAGAGTGCACGTTGAACTACGGCGCTGAGGTTCTTTTTGTCAAATATCAAAATATCAACAAGCTTGAGAAAAATACTCAAATTGCCCTTGAGAAAATCGCCTACGAACAAGCTCAGGTTTGGGCTGACACAATCCTCGAAGGTGATTACGTTGCTGAAGGTGATACTTACCTGACTTCTGTTGTAGGAATCTACCGCGATCAAGAACTTATTGCTTATCACCTCATGTTTGGTGAGGAAGCTTATTACACTGGCGATAAGAGCTGTCGTTACTACGAAGAGCAACAGAGCCTCGAAGGTTGCGAAAAAGGCGAAATCTTAGAAGGTGCTTTTGTTTCTAAAGATTTTAAAGCCGTCCTCAATGACGACTTAAACTATCCAGAATTCCACAATTAAAAGTTCTCAGTTGCCTGAATTCTAGCGCTCCGTTAGATTCAGGCACTATGTCTACAGTCATCGAAACCCACAATCTTACCCGTGTCTATCAAACCTATGTCAAACCCGAAGGCCTAATAGCTTCTGTACAAGGTTTGTGGAATCGCCAGTACAATTCAAAAGTTGCTTTAGCTCCAACAACTCTCAGTATTGAATCCGGTCAGATTGTCGGATTGGTTGGCGCAAATGGAGCAGGCAAGACTACTTTGCTAAAAATTCTTTCGGGCCTCATCACACCTTCTGGTGGTGATGCGCGAGTCTTGGGATACCAACCATGGCAAAGAAAGCATGAATTTCTTCGTCAGATCAGCATTCTCTTAGGTCAAAAAAATCAACTGTGGTGGGACATCTCCCCTATGGATTCCTATGCATTACTTGCTCGTATCTACGATTTAGATATCGATGAAGCGCGAAAAAAAGTTGAGTACCTATCTAAGCTTTTAAAATGCGATCATGTTCTCAACACTCAATTACGCCGCCTTAGTTTAGGTGAGCGCATGAAGATGGAAATCATTGGCGCTCTTCTGCATGATCCAAAAGTCTTATTTTTAGATGAACCTACTATCGGACTAGATATTGTAGCCCAAGAAATTATTCGCGAGTTTTTAAGTAATTACGTTAAAAACAAAGGCCCTACTGTTATCCTCACAAGTCACTATATGGATGATATCTCTAAGCTTGCCGATAGTTTATTGCTCATAAGCAAAGGACACATCGTCTATCAAGGAACTGTAGAGCAATTTGTTAAGAACAGTGAAAAAGCAGACAACGAAGAGGTTGATTTTGAAGAAGTTATTCATCGCTTTTTGCAGACGGAATCTCGCGTTTAGTAAACTCGCTATAGTTACTAACCTTGAGTACCGTCTCAACTATTTTACCGATGCCATCCTTCAGCCAGTTCTAACTGTAGGCATTGAGATGCTGTTGTGGTATGCGGTTTTTGCTGGTGCTCAAACAGAAACCATTGGTGGCTTTACTAGAGACTACTATTTGGCTTACGCTCTGTGGGCTGCATTCTTTTCACGAATTGCTACGAGCTGGATGTATGAGTACCGCATGATTCAGGAAATTGATACTGGATCCATAAATAGTCTTATCGTTCGACCAGTTACATTCTATGAGTATTATTTCAGCCAGCTGATGGGTTATAAAATCGTAACTACTTTTTTCTCTCTGATTCCACCCGTCTTAGTTATTTTGTTTTTCGATCTCCCCACAGATCTCACGCGCTTTCCAATGGCTGTGGCCATGGTTCTCTATTATTTGGTTTTGGTCCACTCCATTAGTTTTGTTATCGCAAGCTCAGCCTTTTTTCTTAACAAAGTTTACTCTTTTACTGCCGCCAAAAATCTTCTCTTATGGCTCCTCACTGGAGAGCTGTTCCCGCTGGATTTACTCCCCTCACCATTAAAAGAAATCCTCTTAGCACTTCCCTTTGCAAGTGGCGTCTTTACTCCTGTCGCCTACCTCACTGGACGCACCGGAATTGAAGCCGTTTGGTCAGGCTTTTTATCGATCACAATTGGCATTGTTGTCGTTAACATGATCGGCATTTGGATGTGGAAGCAAGGCCTTAGAAGGTATGCAGGAACAGGTGCTTAATTTATGAAAACACTTAAAAAGTATATCTCATTATATGCAGCACTTTTTAAAGCTAGTTTTATTTCGGACTTAGAATATCGTGCTAATTTTCTCTCTCGCGTATTTACAGATGTGATGTGGTATGTTTCACAAATTATTACTTTTGAAGTTATTTTCAAACACACTTCACGGATCGGCGATTGGAATATAGAACAGTTTAGAGTTTTTTTAGGAGTCGTCTTTGTAGCTGATGCTTTTTATATGATTATTTTTGCCGACAATATGGATCAGTTTTCTGAAAAAATACGCAAAGGGGATTTGGATCTTTTATTGGCAAAACCAATTAATTCACAATTTATGATCAGCCTGCAAAAAGCTGCTACCGCCATGACAAGCAATTTGATAATGGGCAGCTCATGGCTAATCTACTCACTTCTGCAATTGCCTGACTTTAATTGGTTTAAGCTCTTGTGGCTTATGGTGCTCATCCCTTGCGGACTTGTGGCTATGTATTCTATTCGTTTTGCAATTGCCGCAACAGCTGTGATTTTTACTCGCTCCGAGAACTTGCAGTTTATGTGGTACCAAATCTATAAGCTAGGCATGCGACCAGATCACATTTATTTTCCGTGGTTAAAGTGGATTTTATTAACGGTACTGCCAGTAGGTGTGATTGCCTCAGTCCCTGCGCGAGCACTTTTGGAACCACCACATTGGGGTCTCTTTATTTGGGTTGTAGTCTTAGCGGCGTCACTGCTTTATCTGTCAGGACGATTTTGGAAGTTCGCCTTAAAATTCTACTCTTCCGCTTCTTCTTAGTTGAATTTTAGTTACAGGGGACAGCTTCTAAAAAGCTGTTCTCTGACAGCAGTGGATCCTTGGTCGACACAATCTTTTTTGCCTTTTGCAAACTTACGATTTTTTTAATATTTTCTCCACAATGTGGGTAAATAGTTAAAACTTCATTTTCTCTTAAGGTACCCTCTGGATTTTTTCTTTTACATTGGGAGCGACACACTAAGATGTCATAGTAGTCACCTCGATGTTGGACTCGCACGACTTCGACATTTTCTGAATCAATAAGTTTTGAACGAATTCCACCATTTTTTTGCAGTGACAAAATCACATCATCCGCACTGACACCATCTGGAAACAGTGACGTGTCTTTGTCTTTTCGAAATGGTCGAGGAGTGCTCACCGGATTAACGGCACCACTTTTAGCAACTCGCTCTGAGTATGAGTTTAGCCAGTAGTTAATTTCGTTATCGTTTTGGATCTTGCCATCCCGATATTGATGTAAGAAATCTTTGAGATAGTTTTTTTGCTCTCCACTCCAACCATAGTGAGGTTTAATATGCTCGATAATATCGGAATTGAGGACTAGAGTTTCACGACAAGAAACTGCACCACCACATTTGTTATTATATTTAATACTTACTTCCACTCGCCCCGTTGTCTGTAATGACTGCGAAAGCTTTTGTGGGGATGGTACGACTTCGTCAGCAGTACTTCCTGCAGGATTGCGCAGCGGCTCTTTGTCTCCTTTGAGCCAATTTCTCATCAAATTGGCCCCATAGAAGGAGTTACCCATCACACAGAGAAACTCTGCTTTTCTTTGCGAACTCATACACTGCAAGTTTTGTGATAATAAGGTAATTGCTTCGCTCTCTTCTTTTGAAAATGGCGAGAGCTTTCTTGGGTCAATGGCTATTTTCTTGGAAGCAAGCAAAGGACCTAAAAACTTATCCTGAGTCCTTTTTTGACGAACAATGCGCTCATTGATCTGAGCGCAAGATTGTTGTGCAATAAAAGAATCCTCCCCCAGATAGTCAGGCAACGTGAGTTCTTTAATCTGAATGGGAGTTAAGTGACTGCGAACTTGTTCCAGAACAAATTGGTTACTCTCTCTAAGAAAATTAATCTTTTGTTTTTTCTCATCAAGATTCTCAAAACATTCTCGATCTTTTTCGAAACTCTGCTCAATGGCGATATAGGTAGAGATGGCTACGATCGGAATGGTTGAATAATTCACCACATGAGGTATCAACATCAATCGATTGCGTGCTGCTTGCGATAAAAACTTTGAAGAGCCCTTGGCTATGGCTTCTACCGCCGAACCACCAAGATTAGCTGCAAGAAAACCACAACCAATATTGACACCTACAATTTCCTCTTGTTCTTTGGTGCAATCTTTTAGAAGGCGCTTGTCGAGTTTGTCCCGCTCGATGACCTTTGCAATCTGCTGACATTCTGGAGTAGCTACTGTAGCCTCGCACAGCTGACGACTGACTTCTTTGATCTGGTCACTTTTTTGACAAACCGAAGCCTTGCCCCACGCTTGTGGAGAAAGTAAGAGCAACAGCACTAAAAAGTGTACCCAATTCATCTCTTCACTATTCGGAATTTTAGAAAAAAAGTGCCCTGACAAAGGGCCGGAAAAAGGTTCAAAAGAAGGTGGGATCTTGGTTTAGCTATAAGCCGGATTCTGTCTCGAATACCAGGTCCCATGAGTCTCCCGATATTCTCGTATGATCATTCCTCTAGGAGTGACATTACTGTCACCCTCAAGCGAACTTACCCGAAGTCTACGGAGGGGCCCCCCTACTAACGACTTCCTATTTGTTCTTGCTCCGCGCAGAGTTTGGCTGTTTTCACTCCAGCAGCTCCCCAAAAGACTCCCTTTTTCCGTCAATTGGCTCCTAGCCCTGGACATTCTCTCTGTTCCACTGTTCCTCACCTTGCGGTGGAGGGGCGTTACCCCTTGCGCTACCCTATGGAGTCCGGACTTTCCTCACTCATTTCAAGCATTTGCTTAACCTGAGCGCGATCATCCACTAAACCGAGCAGGCTTTGTAACACCCCCCAGCAAAAAGCGCAAGAGGGTTTTACTAGCTCACGCATTTAATTTATTTTGAAATGATATAAAAACAAAGAGGAATTCCACCATGAAAGCAATTATTTCTATTCTCGTACTCGCTTTGACTTTAACTCTATCCTACGAGTCTCTCGCTGCTGGCGGTGGGCACGATGCGCTAACAGAAGAGATGAACAAACTCTTTCCACCTCACAAGCCTGAGTTGAATAAAAGAGTTCCTCCCGGCACTGTCACGTTAGTTGCCCCAAAGTATTTTGAAAAAATTTCTGCCGACACTGTTGAGCTTAAGTGGAATGCAGTTGAAGGCGCGGACATGTACCACGTTCAAGTAGCAACTGATGCTAACTTTAAGTGGTTAGTAAACAATGAATATAGCGTGACTGGAACGAGCTACAATGTGACTGGCCTTGAAAAAGGCAAACAATACTACTGGAGAGTTCTTTCTTTCAACTCTCAAAATGAGCAGTTGTTTACTAAATCTCCATTTAAGACATCTATGTTCCAAACTCAGTAACATTCTGTATTAGTGCAGATACCAAAAAGAGCTCATGACCCATGAGCTCTTTTTTTTTTATTCTAACATCCATGAGAACACTCTACTTTTTTACTCAGGATTTGAGGCTTCAAGACAACGAACTCTGGTCACGAGTTTTTAATGAAAGCCAAGAAGTCTGTTGTGTGTTCTACATCTCACCCAGCTTGCTGAAAGCCCATAAATATCGTCAGCGATTTGTATACGAATGTTTTTTAGAACTCAAAAAAAACCTCGCAAAATACAATATTCCCCTAGTTGCCTCTTGCCACTCCCCAGATGAAATAGCCCAAGTGATGTTAGAATCCATTGATTCCTTCGCCATAGCTGATGACCCTGGTTTTTACGAGAATGAACTTCTTAAGAAGCTATACGCCCTAGCAAATCATCATCAAAAAAAGCTCTTTTATGACGACGTAGGAAGTCTTTTTAAGCAAGAGCAACTTCCCTTTTCTCTAGAGAAGTTACCTCCGGTCTTTACAGATTTTAGAAAAAAGGTAGAAGCCCAATGGGCAGTGCCAAACCTGACCCTCGGTCCACAGGCAACTGCAAAATCATCACATTTGCAAATTCCAGAGCTTTTTATTCATGAATGGCAAGTACCAGAAATGGATCAACCTCGATTTCGTGGTGGTGAAGTGGCAGGACAAGAAAGATTGCACGCCTATCTCTGGCAAACACAGAGTATTCTCTCCTACAAAGAAACGCGCAATGGCCTGCTCAACTTTGACGACTCCAGTAAGTTTTCCCCATGGCTTTCCACAGGTGCCCTTTCCCCTCGGCAAATATATTGGGAAATTAAAAAATTTGAAGAGTCCTTTACTGCCAATGAATCTACTTACTGGCTTGTCTTTGAGCTGCTCTGGCGTGAATACTTTCGGCTCTACACCAGAAAATACAACAAAGGCATTTTTAAATTACGAGGTCCTTTTATTCGCAATAAAAACTATCTGCCCAATAGACTTGCCGAGCAAGAGTTTCAAAAATGGATCTCGGGACAAACAGGTAATGACTTTATAGATGCCAATATGCTTGAGCTAAACTCAACAGGATACATGTCTAATCGTGGTCGCCAGAATGTTGCGAGCTACTTATGTAAAACTATGCAAGTACCTTGGACTTGGGGAGCTGAGTATTTTGAAAAAATGCTTGTGGATTATGACGTGAGTTCAAATTGGGGTAACTGGAATTATGTTGCTGGAGTAGGAACTGATCCTCGGGATCGTATCTTTAATGCTGACAAGCAAGCACAAGATTACGACCCTCAAGGCCTCTATCAAAAAAAATGGCTTAATCCAAAATCTGAAAATTAAAAATCTTTTCTGTTCGAATACTGTTGAGAACCAAGCAGCCTGTTTTTACTTTTTCAAGAATACGCTGAGCATTCTCTTGGCTAGATGGCTTAACTAAAGACACATTTAAAGTGATTCTTGCCATCCACGGTGCACCTTTTTCGTCTCGGTCAACTTCAAGCACAGACTGAACCTTTACGCTTTCAAAACTCAAGCGCGATTTTTCCGCAAAAACTTTAAAGGTAGCCACAAAACAATTACTCACTGCTAGTGCATAAAAGTCTTCTGGAGAATAACCTCCACCTGGACCAGAAAATTCGGGCGGAATTGCTGCTGTTAAATTTTGTGCCACGGCTTCAGCCTTCGTTGTCCATGGAGCCTGAATGCCCGCCGGAGACTCCACACTTACTGCAAACTTTAAAGGATATTGAACCATAAATAACCTCGCTGCTTTTAAACTGTAATAGGACTGCCATTATCGCAAGCATCGTTGTTAAGAAACAACAACTTGTTTCTCCTGCACCTCCCAAAGACCATGTATGTTTACAAACATGAAGTATTCGCAAGTTTGGGGCATAGATCAAACAGGGGCTAAAATAAGCTCCAACAAGGCAAAAAGTTTGCCCGCAGCTTTTTTAACGCGAAAATCATCTGGTATAGAACTCGAGATTAATCTTGAGCTTGATAAACTCAATTCTCAATCTCTCGCTTCTGTGGGTTGGAATCAGGAGAAGGCTTCATTAATTTTTGTCGATACAGTCTTAGGGCTACCTAATGAAATCAAAAAAAGGTTTGATCGTAAAAGACTCCAAGAGGCGGCTCAATATCAGTTAGATAATCAAAAATATGGCGCTCAAGTGGCCTACAGCTTTTTTCGCCAGTATCTAACTCCGTCTCAACAAAAAGATATTCCCACAAGGACTTGTGAGGTTCTCGCTCAAGCAAACTCCATATTTAAGCTGACTCCTTATCAACGCAACATTGGTTGCGGCTCTTATCGCATTTGGTCTGACTTAGGAAGTGATCCGCTATGGTTTTCTTTTTGGCCTTATGAGACACAAAAACTACATATCATTGCGGAAGCTTATCCCTCTCTTTTATGGAAATACTTTTTTAAAAGCCCTCGTTTTAATGAAAAGCTTTTGCGCACTCTTTGCAAAGAACACCAAATCACTGTCAGTGCAAAAAATTTTAAATCTCCAGATCATATGGATGCGGCCTTAATGGCTGTAGCTGGCTGGCTCAAACAAAGTCAGCTCCAAGAGCCTCTGCCCACCATTGCCAAAAAAGAGGGTTGGATCTTTCTTTTAGACGAGCAATAGCATGAAGAAAAAAATAATTGTTTGGTTTAAAAAAGATCTTCGCTGGTTAGATCATGAGCCCCTGCAAAAGGCTTTGGCAATAGCCGCTACTAACCAAACCCAAGTTCATTTCATCTATCTCAAAGAGCCTAGTATCAGAAACTATCCAGACTTTTCACAAAGACACGCACAATTTTTAGAAGAATGCCTTTGGGAGTTAGATTCTTTTCTAAGATCTAAGAACACTCATTTAGAAATTTACGAGACTGAAGCACTTGCCTTCTTTCAAGCACTCATTGAAAAGAACTTTGCTTTTGAAGTCTATAGCCACCAAGAGATTGGCAATGCCCTAACATTTATTCGCGATGTGGAAGTGAGTAAACTCCTCAAGACTCATCAAGTCTTGTGGCATGAAACACCACGCGATGGCATTCATCGCGCCGGAAGATGGCAAGGAGATTGGTCTCAACTCTGGGATAAAGTGATGCAAAAACCTTTGGCTCACCCGCAGTGGAATCAGCTAAAGCCCCATGATGAATTTCTTTTAGCCAGCCCCCTGGTTATTACCAAACCTCATCACACCGGACCTGAGCAGCCAGGAGGTGTTTCTTGGGGAATAAAATATCTCAGTAGCTTCTTTTCAGATCGCTATAAAAAATATCAGGCCTCGATTAGCAAACCTGGGCCAGCTAGAGAAGGCTGTAGCCGCCTCTCTCCTTATTTAGCTTTTGGTTGCCTGTCGATGCGCCAAGTTGTTTATCACTTACATCAAAACCAAAAAACTTTGGGAAATAATCGCAACTTAGAGGCCTTTTCATCCCGACTTTATTGGCATTGTCATTTTATTCAAAGATTTGAAACATTCCCCGAGATTGAATTTAAGAACCTCAACACGCACTTTGATCACTTTAGAAATACCGAAAATAAAGAACTCATTGCCGCATGGGAATCTGGACAAACAGGATATCCAATGGTGGATGCCTGTATGCGATCTTTAAATGCCACAGGCTATTTAAATTTTCGCATGCGGTCCATGTTAGTGAGCTTCCTTACTCATCACTTGTGGCAACCTTGGCAGGCAGGGGCTCACCACTTAGCTCGTCAGTTTTTAGATTACGAACCAGGCATTCATTACTGCCAACTGCAAATGCAAGCCGGCACCATTGGCATCCATACTATTCGTGTTTACAATCCTGTGCTGCAATCTAAAGAACAAGATCCACAAGGTGAATTTATTCGCAAATGGGTACCAGAGCTCAGTGAAATTCCAGAAGGTTTTATCCATGAACCGTGGCTGTTAACTCCCATGGAGCAAGTCATGTATTCTTGTGTTTTAGGACAACACTATCCCCACCGCATTGTTGAAATAGACAAAACAGGTGCCTACGCCAGAGAAATACTCTGGAAACAAAAAAATGATTCGGCTGTCAAAAGCGAAGGCAAAAAAATTCTTTAAAGAAAAAAGTAACATTTTGGGGCATCTGCAAAAAATCTAAATAGCTTCAAGTCATCAGCAATAGTTATATTTCATTTAATAGTCAGACACATTGGCAACTTTTTTGCTCCTCTCGTTTGCTCGTATGAATTAACAAAATTGGTTTTAATTTTTAACCAAATATAAAAGGAGATCTTATGAAAAAAGGTTTAATCGTTTTGAGCGCTCTAAGTGCCATCGCTGTCACATCTACTGCTAATGCCTCAAATGTTGCGACTGATGTTGTACATGCGGGTGTTGGTATTACTATATCACCCATTGCAACCACAGGATTAAGCATGCTATCAACGGCAGAAGTTTCTATGCATAGTAACGATATCGTCATGGTAAAACAAGATGCAGTGATTGCTTTAGAAACAGGAGTTTTTAGCCTTGATCTTCAAGCAGTTATTCAAAAACTAAGATCTTCCGATGCAGAACTTGCACAGCTTTCTGACGAAGAAATTTTAATGTTAATTTTAGAAGAATAATAACTACTCAAATGCAGTTTACCCCATGCTGCTCCCGAAAGGTGCAGCATTTTTTTGGATCTAACATGCTCCAGGACCTCGGCCCCATTTTTGTCACACTGTCAACCCCCCTCGATCTCTCTATTAGCTTATTAAGTTTAGCCCGTTAATTGCTGGGCACGAATCTCGCAAATATCTCTTATTATGAATTATTCAGTCTATGCCAAAATTTCAACTTTGCTTTTTACGCTTCTGGCATCTAAGTCCTATGCTCTCAAAATCCAATGGGATTTGAGTGGTCTGTCTCAAACTGAGATCCATGCCACCAAACAGATCACGCAAGAGGCCCTCGTACTACTACCTCCTAGTTTTAAGAATCATCTCAATAAAAAAATCAATATCAGCTATGCCAACATAGATCGGTATGGGGATTCCAGCGGGAACTCTATACGAATTTCTAATAAATTAAAGGGGCATATTACAGCAGGAAGAAGTCGTGCTGTCAGAACCCCTCCGGAGCTCTCGAGCAAACATCAAACAGTATATGATATCGCCCTCGGCACCATCTTGCACGAGTTGGCACATCAATATGACTTTCATGCCACTCACCGCCTCAATCCTAAAAAAACAGAGTGCACTTCTATGGCTGCAGAAAGCT
>JBKHVM010000022.1:34652-34958 GCA_046570065.1 Bdellovibrionia bacterium | reverse complement strand
GATCTGATTTTGCGAAGATCCTGAACGTGATAAATTTTGTGGATTGCTAAGAACAGCAATAAGAGTTTTTTTAGCACTGGATATTTCGCCCATGTTGAACTGAGTCCAGGCGCTTCTATAAAGAGCAAATCCCTTGGAATCAGAATTTTTGTTGGCAGTAACTATTTGATAATGACTTAAGGCCTGAGCCCAACGTGATTTTTTGTAATGCATTTCAGCCAAAGATAAATGCGCATCAGCAACTACCCGGCCATCATTGATGTCTTTTGAGGCTCTCTCGTAGGAAACAAGGGCCTTTTCATCTCT
>JBKHVM010000022.1:0-34642 GCA_046570065.1 Bdellovibrionia bacterium | reverse complement strand
TCTCCCCGTCAACTCGTACAAATGCCCCATCTGAAGAAAGACTTTACTTTGATTTGCTGCTGGAACTTTCTCGATCACTTCAGCATATAAACTCAATGCCTTTTCACGATCAGCTTTGCCCGCAACACATTGAACACAACCATTATTAAGCTCTTCCATCGATTGCACTCTCGCACGCTCGGCAAGAAGATCTGCAAGTCTTAGAGTCACTGGTAACTTTGACGAATCCGCAGGGGCCAAACTCATATAAACTTTTTGAAGTTTTTCTATAAGGTAGTCTCTATTCTCTGCCTGAGACTGCGCACTAGTTGCAACTAATAATATTGCAAGACTACCTATCAATGCTCTTTTAATCATCCTTGCCCCCTCACTTACAAACTACTGAATCAGCACAGCAAAGCGAATATCACTATACCCAGTATTAGCCATGGCCAATACAATTGAATTTAAACTTTCAAACTTTGTTCGACGGTCTGCTTGAATGGTTATAATTCCTGTAAACTCTTGTTCTGGATTAGCAGCTTGCCATTCTTGTCGTTTTTCAAGAAGTTTTGCCACTAACTGATCCTGAGAAACTTCTTCATTTTCTAAAAAGTAAACACCATTGGTGTACTTAATAACTGTGTTTCGCTCAATTGGATCCACTAAGCTAGCTTTAGGCAACTCAACATCCTTGTCTAAAGAAAGAATTTCGCCAGTGCTAGAGAAATTGACCAAAAGAAAGATGACCAAAATAGAAAAAGCATCAATCAACGATGTCAATAAAAGCTCAGCCGTGATTGTTCTCTTCCACAGCTTTCCTTTTGGATTAATTGTTGATTGTGCTCCCAATTGGGTTCCTAGAGCTGTCTGAGATAAAATACTACTATTTGCTATCATAATGAACTCCCTCTAGAGAGGAACTACCCCAAGATCACCCAAACCACTCTTCTTAAATGAATCCATAATAGAAATAATGTCTTCGTAGTTGGTTTGAGCTTTAGGTTGAATAAGAGCTGTTTTTAAGCCGGGCTCCTTTAGTACGAGCTCTGCAGCATATTGAGAAATAGCCTCGAGGTCCATTGCTCCCTCTTTAGCTGCAACTCTAAACTTACGAAGACCCGCTGGAAGTTTACCCGCATCCTTAACGTCAAAGCCCACAGATCCATCAGTCTCCATAAAGACCCACATGATTGGCTTCTTTTCAGTTTCAGCAACTGACTGTCCACCCACTGCTTGTTTTACGTTCAGGGTATTGATCTCAATCCAAACTGCTGTCATTAACAAGAAGCAGATACAGACCGACATAAAACCAATAAACGGAATTAAATTAAGTTCAAAATCATATTTTTTGGGCTCTTGTTGCATATCTCCCCCTCAGAGAATTACTGCAATTAAGCGTTAATTTCTCTATTAGAATCTGTAGCTTTTTGGCGTTGATTCTTAAGTCCAACTGGCTCGTAAGCGTATGACAACCAGTTGAATGCTTTTAAAGCACCCTGGTTTAAATCTTCAGCTAACTTATTTGCACGACTCATGAGAATTGCATAACCAATCAAAGCCGGAATCGCCGCGATCAAACCATAAGCTGTTGTATTCATTGCTTCAGCAATACCAGTTGCCAAAAGAGCTGCTTTTTCCGCAGGACTTGCATAAGAAACCGCAGCAAAAGATTTAGCCATACCTGTAATTGTTCCTAATAGACCAATAAGAGTTGCCACGTTACCAAGCATCGCCAAAAAAGGAATACGTGAGTCAAATGTTGAATTTTCAGCAATAAGAACTTCATCCATTTTGGCTTGAATTTCTTCTTTGCCGCCCAAGTTACGGGCCGCTTTAGCGCCAGCTTCGATAGCTTTTGCAACAGGCTCATGGCTCATGGATCCTGCTTTCGTAACAACATTCTCAATCTCACCGCGACGAATGCTGTCTTCAAAAGTAAGAGCAATGCCCATTTGCGTTGGCTTGCGCTTAAAATACAAAGAGTAAGTTCTCTCTGCGATAATTGCTAAAGATACGATTTGCGCAAGAAGAATTGGATACATCCATACGCCACCTTGCTCAAACGCGATTGCCATTTTACTTAACATTTCCATTTGTGTCCCCCTCGATGCGAACAAAAATAAACGAACAATAAATCACTAGACCAATGTCTATGTTGTTAAGCAGATCACTGCATTAAAAGTGTGTCATCACTTTTATTAATAAATTCCTGACAATTGTTATTTTATTGTGCGACTGCTAAGAGCGAGCAAAGGACCACAGAATAAGATGCGGAAAAAACCACCGACAAAAAAGAGAATTTTGTATGAAACCAAGTGTGTACCCAACCAAAAAAGCACTTGAGATCCTACAAATGTTCCACCAAGAATCGCTAGTGAATTTAGAAAGTTATAAGACATAGTGAAAGGAACCTTTTCAGCCTCATTGAGATCTTTAAAGAAAACCAAAGAGAGGCCATATTCAATGAGTGCCCAGCTCATACCGGAAACAAATTGCAGTAGCAAAATGAACTTTATCTCTGTCGAAAATGCCCACAACATAGGCAAGGGCGCCACAGAGGCCGCTCCAAAAAGAAATATTTTTTGAGGTGAAACATGCTTTAACACTCGCTGCGCTAACTGCAAAGTCATAATTTTTCCGACAAAAAGTGCAGATACCGCCACCATCAAAGTGCCATAATCCATTTTTATTTGCGCTAAAAAATACGGAATAACAAAAGGGCCTGTTATAAAAACAGATGCCTGATAAGGAACTAACAGCAAAAAGAATTTCTTTTTTTGCGAATGACTCCAGAAAGTTTTTAAACTGTCTCTAAAGCCTAAGCGTGGAAGATCTTGCCACTCTTTGAGATACGACTGCTGAGATAACAATAGAGTTGAAATAATACGAGAGAGAAAAGCCAAAACAAAGAGTGAAGTGAAGACACTCGTAAATGGCAACAGCTCTACTTTGTTGTGTAAGGCCACTCCCCCCAAGATCAAACCAAGCAAAATACCCAGCTGTGTGACTTGAGCGCGCTTAGCAAAATACACTCCACCCGCTGAAGGATCTACAAGTCGCCCCATCCAATAATTCCAAGCAGGGCCAGAGGCAAAACCAGCAGCCCAATAAAGTGATAGCACCAAAAATAATGACCAAAAATCTGGCGAGCGCGTGAGGGTAAAATAAATCAAAGGAATAAAGGCAAGGGCCTGCAATAAGACAGTGAGGACCACCCACTTCTTTGGGTTCTTCATGCGACTGTACATTTTGGGAGCAAACAATTGAATAACGGCACCACTTAATATTGGCAATGTGGAGAGGATGCCCGCAAAGATTTCTCCTAAACCTGCAGATAAAACATAGGCAGGCAAATAGGTTTCACCCGCTCCAACCATTAGCGCAGAAAAAAAGGCCTCAATGAGGCCTATATTGAGATTGCCACGAGAGTCGCTATTGTTTTTCAGTCGGAGCACCCTCTGCTGGAGCATTTTGTAGTTCTTTTTGTTTTTCCATCATTTGACGTCGCATTTGTTTATTCATTTTAAATGCTGCACGCTTATCCGAAAGCTCTGCTTTACATTCAGCTGAAACTTGGCTTTCGTTTTCTTTTAAGCATTTCATGATTCTGCCTTTACCGCCTGGAACATCCTTACAAAACTTATCGCGATCTGCTTCACAAGCAGCAGCTATATCCTTAATCGCCCCTTTCATTTTTTCTTTGGCACCTTCGATATGCTCACGACATTCAGCTGATAGACTCTCTTTTTGCTCCATCAAACATTTCATGCCGCCACCTTTAGGCCCCATTTTTCCAGAGCAAAGTTTTTGCATATCAGCGGCACATGGCCCACCTTGTGCAAATGCCAATGATGAAAACAACAATGTCAAAATTCCCAATCTAACCTTCATAAGTTCCTCCCTTTGAAACATCCTACTCCTGTACTTTATCAAATGCATGATTTGCGAAGTCTGAAGGACCTTGGAAGTGTTTACATCTTTAAAAAGTAGTAGACTCACGCAACAACTAGACTTGTTCACAAAAGAAAAGTAACGCAAACTTTAGTCCAGAGGTATTTATATGAAGGCAATTGTCCTAGGGGCCACTGGACTTGTTGGCACTCAACTCTTAGAACTATTAAGCACAGATAGTAACTTTAGCAAAGCTTTGTGTCCGACACGAAGAACTCCAGAGCAGCTGATTCATAAAATGCAAGTGAACAAATTGACGGACAACTCAATTAAAAATGGCGCTCTGACTGATAAATACAAAGCAGAACTGCAAAAGGATTTAACTCTTTTTAACCCTAAAGAAACAATTGTCTTTTGCTGCCTTGGAACAACGATCAAAAAGGCCCGAAGCAAAGAACAATTTCGATTTGTAGATCAAGAAATGGTTTTGGCCTTTGCAAAGTTTTTTGCAGAATGGGGAGCTCCTCAGTTTTGGATGGTCTCAGCATCAGGAGCAGATGCCAACTCTTCTATTTTTTACTCTAAAGTTAAAGGCGAAACAGAATTAGCACTACAAGAGCTCAACTTTAAAACTCTGGGCATCGTAAGACCTAGCTTACTTCTCGGCAAAAGAAATGAATTCCGCTTTGGCGAAAAACTCGCAACATGGTTAAGCCCATTAATCTCACCATTTCTTGTGGGCTCACTCAAAAAATACCATCCAATAAAAGCACGACAAGTCGCACATGCTATGCGCACAGCAAGCTTGCATTTCGCAGGAGTAAAAGAACACATCCAACTAAAAAAACAAACTGATACCTGCACAGTAATCCTAGAAAACAACACCCTACTCGAAATCTAAACAAGTCACCACACCCCTACTTTTTTTATTTCCTTTACACCAAACTCCAAGCCAGGCCTCACACCACGAGGCTCCTGGGCGGCACTTAGCACCGCGAAGCCGCCTGCACTCAAGCTTCCCACTCCGAGAAGACCGCACGGCAAGGAGTCTCCTCCTGCGCCAAAAAGCCCCCTCTACTGCAAAGCTCTACACGCAGACTTGCGGAGCGGAAGCCTCAACAATGTCCTCTGCTGCAGGGACATCCAACAAGCTGGAGGCGCTCGGAAGTTTTAAGCCTTTACTGCGCAGCCCTTCCACTTGAGGCCCTCTGCTGCTGGGACGCGCTCATCCATGAGCTAACCAGCATCGCCCTTTCGGGCGAACACCTCCGGTTTGCTGGATGTCCCTGCAGCAGAGGGCCTCAAGTGGAAGGGCTGCGCAGTAAAGGCTTAAAACTTCCGATGTTGGCTAGCTCATGGATGAGCGCGTCCCTGCAGCAGAGGACATTGTTGAGGCTTCCGCCCCGCAAGTCTTCGTGTAGAGCTTTGCAGTAGAGGGGGCTTTTTGGCGCAGGAGGAGACTCCTTGCCGTGCGGTCTTCTCGGAGTGGGAAGCTTGAGTGCAGGCGGCTTCGCGGTGCTACGTGCCGCCCAGGAGCCTCGTGGTGTGAGGCCTGGCTTGGAGTTTGGTGTAAAGGAAATAAAAAAAGAGCCACTGGGTTGCAGTGGCTCTTTTGGATTTTTTTTTGATTCTTGTTTTTTAGCCGCCGATTGTTGCGATCAACTGGGCGATCAAAAGTGCAACAACTGACATAACTTTAATCAAGATCGAAACACCAGGGCCTGATGTGTCTTTGAACGGGTCACCAACAGTGTCTCCGACAACTGCACCTTTGTGAGCGTCAGAACCTTTTTTATGACCTGGCAAATTACCTTTTTCGATATATTTTTTTGCGTTATCCCATGCTCCACCAGCATTAGCCATGAAGAGTGACATCGTCGCTCCCACTGCCAATGAACCCGCAAGAAGACCTGCAAGAGCTTGAGGACCAAGAACAAAGCCCACAACCACTGGAGAAAGCACTGCGATCATCCCTGGCAAAATCATTTCGTAGAGAGCTGCTTGCGTAGCAATGTCAACGATAGCTTTTGGTTGAGGATCTGCTTTACCTTCTTTTAAGCCTGGGATTTCTTTAAACTGACGAGCAATCTCAGTAACAATCTTTTGAGCTGCACGGCCTACTGCTGTCATAGTTGTTGAACCAACTAAGAATGGCAAAATAGAACCTAAAAGAATACCGATCAATACACCCGAAGACGCTAGATCAAGAGACATTTTTGCAAGACCAGCTTTTTCACGAACGTGATTTACTTCCATATTGAATGCTGAGAACAAAGCAACAACCGTAAGAATTGCAGAACCAATCGCAAAACCTTTACCAATAGCTGCAGTTGTGTTTCCAACAGCATCAAGCTCATCAGTAATTGCGCGAACTTCTGAACCCAATCCAGACATCTCAGAAATTCCACCAGCATTATCAGCAATCGGACCATAAGCATCAACAGTCATAACAACTGCCGTACCCGCCAACATACCAACTGCTGCCAAAGCAATACCGTAAAGACCTAAAGCTGCGTCAGCGATATAAGCTGCGCCAACAACGATCAAAACTGGAATAGCTACCGATTCCATACCAATTGCAAGACCACGAATAACGTTAGTCGCTGCACCAGTTAAAGAAGCTTCAGCAACCAAACGGATTGGTTTTGCCGCAGTATAATACTCAGTGATCAAACCGATCAAAGCTCCACCAAATGCACCCGCAGCTAACGCCACAGTCACCGTTTGAGAAACACCAAACATTGGCATCAAAATGTATGATGCAATTGTTAATAAGATTGGCGGAATGATCAAAGCATTACGAAGCACATTTGCCGGCTTACCATTTCTGAGAGCACGAGCTCCGAAGATAACTACAATAGAAATAACGAGACCTAAAGTTGAAAGCAACAACGGAAGAACAATAGCCGCAGTACGCGCTTGCTCACCATCACCACTCACTACTAAGTTTGTAATTAACTCTGTAGGAACTGTAAATGCGATTGCCATTGCTGATACGATAGCAGCAACCATGGACTCATAAATATCAGCACCCATACCCGCAACGTCACCGACGTTGTCACCAACGTTATCAGCAACAACACCAGGGTTGCGTGGATCATCCTCTGGAATACCTTCGATTACTTTACCAGCAATATCAGCTCCAACGTCAGCAGCTTTAGTATAAATACCACCACCGATACGCGCAAAAAGTGCGATAGAAGAAGCACCCACTGCAAAAGAGTGAAGGACCGTAGAAACGATTTCTGAGTCTTTATACAATACATATAATATACCCAAACCTGCTAACCCAAGACCTGCCACTGACAGACCCATGACTGCACCACCATCGAGCGCAACCAAGAGAGCTGCAGATTTCGAACCAGAGCTTGCCGCTTGTGTTGTACGAACGTTGGCATAAGTTGCTGCCTTCATTCCGAAGAAGCCCGCTAAGAGCGACAAAAATGCCCCCAAAGCAAAACTCCATGCAGCCACTGCCCCCAGAGCAAAGAAAAGAGCTGCTCCGACGATAACTGCATAAATTGCGAGAACTTTGTACTCTCGCACTAAAAAGGCCATCGCACCTTCACGCACATACTGCGCGATGCGATTCATTGTTTCGTTACCTGTTGGCTGTGCCTTTACACGGATGTAAAGAGCTAATGCCACAAGGAGACCTATACCACCTGCAATGGTTGGCGCGATCAGCAATGAGTCAGTAAACATTGTTAGAACTCCATGTTGTTGTTTTGTTTTATTTTCTAAAGGCTTAGGGGTACTTAAATCCTTGCTGCAAGTCAAGATTAGAGCTAACTTGCTACAAAAGATATGAAGCCTATTAATTATGCAAACTTACCAGACAAAGACCTTCTCATTACCCTTTCTAAGGGTGACAAAGAAGCTCTATCTCCTCTTTACGAGAGACACTCTGGCAGAGTCTTGCAGTTGGCATTGCGTTCAGGATTGCCTAAAGAACGAGCAGAAGATGTAGTGCAAATCGTTTTTATGCAGTTGTGGCGCAAGAAAGACCTTTACTCCCCGCAACATGAAGCTCTGGCTTGGATCTATGTCATAACCAAAAGTGAAATCCGTGATTACTGCCTGCGCGAAAAAAGACCCTTAAAAAGCTGGGATTTTACTTACGATATGTCACAAATTCCAACAGAATCCCCTATTAAGGATGAGAGCTATTCTGAATCAATAAAAGTTGATTTGCAGGCTCTGGACCCAATAGCTCAAAAGGCCGTAGAGTTAAGGTATCTAGAGGAGAAAGAATTTCGGGAAATTGCACAAGTCCTCGGCAAAAGTGAGGTCAATGTGCGAAAAATTATCTCAAGATCTCTAGCCCTCTTAAGAAAAATAAAAAGTGACAGCGTATGAGTAAAAATAACGAATACCAACATTTTAGCCAAAGCTCTGCAGAACCTGCTTCAGCTCGCAATCTTCGCAAAGTTTTAGAAGATATCGAAAACTCTTTACCCTCCCCTTGGAAAGTTTTAACAAAATTAACGTTGATCCACTTAGTGGCTTCGACGATCTCCCTCATTTTATGCCCGCAATTTGGCGTGCACTTTTTTGCAGGAGCTCACTCTCACTCTTTAATGGATATCTTTATGCTCGCCGGGCATCACGGATGTTACCTCCTCTGCGGCGTCTTCTATTTAAGTTGTACTTTTATCTTAGCGAAATTTGCTCTTGATACAGACCACTGGATTGTATTGCGTCGACATCGGTTTTTAACCGTTATTGGTTTAAGCCTAATTTCTATGGGAGCCTTGAGCCATTTTGGCCAAAAGCTCCAATTAGAACTTGCCGTCATCTGGTTCTTTGGGGCTTACTTAGGAGGATCCCTACTCACTCGCGAGTGGTGGAAACTTAAACTTCAGCAAAATTAATCTCGAAGAAAATGAAGACAACACAAACGTCTTCTCAGCTCAGGAGAAATCTGCTGAAAAAAGGAGAGTCTCCCATGAAGCATATCTTACTTATTTTGGCTATTTTTACTAGTGTTGGCTGCGCCTCTGTTCTCAAAGAACCCACAGCTCAAATAAAAGATGTTGAAGTGAGTAAACTCACCTTAGATGGTGGCGAACTTAAATTGATTTGTGAAGTTGAAAATCCCAATGGCGTAGATCTCACTATTGATTCTTTAAACTATACACTTAGCCTCAACAATAGGACCATTACCTCGACTGAGATTAGTGACAAAACAAACTTACCTGCGCGCGGCAAAACTACAGTTGCACTCCCCATTCAATTTAAATACACAGATGTCTTTTCGAGCTTGTCAGATCTCTTAACACAAAAGCCTGTGAGTTACTCTGTTCAGGGAAACGCCAAAATGGGAATATTCAATCTTCCGTTTAAAAAACAAGGTGAAGTGAACATTAAAAAATGAACTGGCTCCTTAAAAACCCCTTAAGTTCATATCTCTTTGAAAACTTTAAGCGCCCACAAATGCAAGTGCTTGTATTGGCGCTGATTGTATGTTGGTCTTTAATTTCACTTTTACCTTATTCACCTTCAGTCAATGCTGGATTGGCCATCACTGCCGTCATTGCCATTTTGTGGATCACAGAAGCGATTCACGTAACACTCACCGCACTCTTTATACCAGTCTTAGCTGTTTTCACAAAAATACAAACTGTACCAGAAGCATTTACTCCTTTCGCCGACCCCATCATTTTTTTATTTTTAGGCGGCTTTGCCTTAGCCTCAGCTCTTCAAACCCAAGAAATAGATCGTTGGCTCGCTGATAAAATCCTTACTCTTGCAAAAGGAGATATAAAACACTCGCTGCTTTATTTGTTTATTCTTACAGCTTGCCTTTCTATGTGGGTCAGCAATATGGCCACTACAGCGATGATGCTCCCCTTAGCAATGGGATTAGTGCGAAATAAAAATGCTGATGCTGGAACAAAAGCTTTTATCGTCATTGGTGTCGCACATAGTGCAACTATCGGAGGACTGTTTACGATGATTGGGAGCCCTCCCAATGCCATAGCCGGTGCAGCTATTAACTTTACATTTATAGAATGGATTACCAAAGTTGCACCTTTTGCCCTGATCTTTTTTCCGATAGTACTTATTATTTTAAAAAAACATTTTAAACCTCACCTAGATTATTTTACAACAAAGGAACACATTTCCTATGAATGGACCATACCTCGTGTACTTACAGTTATTATCTTTTTAACTACAGTCACAGCATGGATATTTAGCCAACAACTTGCCATTACTTTTGGGATCACTAAAGGCATAGATAGTATTATAGCAATATTAAGCCTGTTACTTTTAGGATTCACTCAGTGTATCACTTGGAAGTCATTGCAGTCTCAAACAGATTGGGGTGTGCTCTTGCTGTTTGGTGGGGGCATAGCACTTAGTGAGGTGCTTAGCACCTCTGGTGCCAATAACAAACTGATCGAACTGCTAATTGCTTATGTTCAAGGACTATCGCCCTTTATTTTTATTTTACTTACGGTCACCTTTATTGTTTTTTTAACTGAACTTACGAGTAACACAGCAAGTGCTGCCTTGCTCATCCCCATTTTTAAACTCTTAGCAGAAAGCTTAGGAATGCAGGCCGACAGTATTGTACTATTAATCGCCATTGCCGCTTCTTGTGGTTTTATGCTGCCTGTTGCAACACCTCCCAATGCTATTGCCTATGCAAGTGGTTGGATCACGCAAAAACAAATGATGAGTGTTGGTTTAAAAATAAATCTCACCGCAATTGCTTTGGTGGCTATCTATTTTTTCATTTTCTAAGCTACAAGATTTTATTTAGGAGCTTAACAAAAAGAAAATCTCTTTCTGCAAGTTCTCAGCTATCCTCAGCTACAACAGAGGCTGCCGCTTCTCTTGAAGAAACTGTCGCATCTCTAGAAGAATTATCGAGCATGGTTAAACAAAACTCTGCAAGCGCTCAAGAAGCCAATGCCCTTTCGCAAAAATCACAGCAATCTGCACAAAATGGAGAAGTTGAAATCAACAAACTACTAAGTGCCATGAGTGAAATCTCTACTGGATCCAAAAAAATTGAAGAGATTATAAAAGTCATTGATGATATTGCCTTTCAGACCAATCTTTTGGCTCTCAACGCTGCCGTCGAAGCTGCTCGCGCAGGAGAACAAGGTAAAGGTTTTGCTGTCGTTGCCGAAGCTGTTCGCTCTTTAGCTCAGAGAAGCGCTGTTGCCGCAAAAGATATTTCTAGCCTCATCGAAGAAAATGTTTCTAAAAGTCAAAATGGCTCCCTCATTGCAGAGTCCAGCGCTTCGGCTTTACGAGATATTTTGACTTCTATCCGCAAAGTAGCTGACCTCAACTCCGAAATTTCTGCAGGCTCAAACGAACAAGCTAATGGTTTAGATCAAATCTCGCGAGCTATGAATCAATTAGATCAAGCCACACAAGGAAATGCTTCATCAGCAGAAGAAATAGATGCCTATTCAAATCAATTGGCTTCTCACAGCGAAAACCTAAATAATCTCACACAAAAACTGAAAGTTGTGCTCAACGGGGAATAGCTTTAAGTGGTTCTAAATTCTAATTTATTTTTCTAGGCGGACAGACATCACCAGAGGAAAATGGTCTGATGTCTTTGTTCCGTTCTCAATTTTTGAGTGAGTGACATCAAAACCTCTCACAAAAGCGTGGTCTAACTTGAGCAGTCGGTTGTCATTTTCTATGGGCACCCAAATAAGATGGAGTATTTTCATAATATCATTTAATACTTGCCAACGCCCCTGAGACCAAGTGTTGAAATCTCCAGCTACTATGACTGGGCCTTTAAAGGAATCCACTTTTTGCACAATTTCTTCGATATTTTTAATAAATGCTTTTTGTGTCACAAAGTTGAGAACATGAACCGAAACAAACAATACGGCTTGATCCTCTATTTTATAAACTGAAAATAAGGCTGACTTAGGAGTAAAGAACCCACCAAACTCTCGCTCTTGAGTGCGTAAGATCTGCTGCGAATGTGAAGGCGTCGTCGATGCTAGTCCGACTCCAGTGATTTGCTGATTCAGACGAGACTCAAAATTATTAACTAAATGTAGCTGAAAACCAGCAAGTGCCTCGAGCCAATTGTTGCGATTTTGCTGGAGAGCCTCCTGCAAAAAAATAAATTCACTTCCCTCTGTTAACTTTTTAAGATCCTGCGCAATTCCTGCCCGATTGGCTTTATAAATATTCCAGATCAAAAGCTTATGCTCATCCTGAGAGAGAAGAACTTTTTCTCCACTCCCGAGTGTCCACAATTCTTTTTCTGGTATTTTCCAAAGCATTTTAGCCCTTGCTTGTTTAAAGATATTTTGTATCCTATCGGTATGTTAAGCAATATTCTCAAGGATTCTGAAAGCATTAAGATATTTGCTGTTCGCTTTTCTCCGGGACAAGATCTCAAGAAAGAACTTATCCATTACGCCACCACTCATAAAATTCTTGCAGGTTCTGTGGTGACTTGCGTTGGCTCCCTCAAAAAAGCACAAATTCGTATGGCCAATGCTCAAAATATCCAAAGCCTAGATGGCCCCTTCGAAATCGTATCTTTAGTAGGCACCCTGGAGCCCGGATATGCCCACCTTCACATTGCACTATCAGATCATGCCGGACAAGTAATCGGTGGCCACCTCATGAATGGTTGCGAAGTTCACACCACTTGCGAAGTGGTTATTCTTGAAGATCTCACTCGCCAGTGGAACCGCGAACCTGATCCCCAAACAGGATACAACGAACTTAAAATCAATCCGCGATCTTAAAATTTTAGCCCATAATAATGACGATAATCTTGGGCTATTTTTTTTAACACAACCTCAAGACTTACACTGTGCGCATTCTCCCCACTCAACCACTTGTAAAACGGAAAAGTGTCTGGGCTCGGATGAAAACTAAGCCCCTGAGGAGATTTATGCCGCGAGCCTTGAATAAGATGTTGTTTGCCAAATAATCGCGCAAACTCCAAGCAGATCGAAAGAACAGGGTGCATATCCTGACTTTGTGGCCCTAAATTCCAAACTGGCAACTCACTTGGCTTGCACAGCTCAAGCGCCATTGCTTTTAAAAGGTCCTCCGCGAGGATCTCCACCCATTGAAAGCTCCTCACAGAGTGAGGTTTTCTGATCAGAAAGACGTGATCTTGCAAAATTGCTGTCATAAGTTGAGGTATTAAACCCTGCTCACG
Organism: Bdellovibrionia bacterium; assembly: GCA_046570065.1. Classification (GTDB taxonomy): domain Bacteria; phylum Bdellovibrionota; class Bdellovibrionia; order Bdellovibrionales; family Bdellovibrionaceae; genus JBKHVM01. The sequence continues at coordinate 21,603 of JBKHVM010000022.1, read as the reverse complement.
AAAATCAAAGGAGCCTATTACACTCCCCCACGTCACCGCTTTTAAAGAAGGTATGTTTTTGCGACTTTCTTCGATTTTTTGCAGACGCAGCAAATGACTCTGGGAATGGGGGTCCTGGCCATTTTGCCGATCGCTACAATAAACAAGAATTAACTGAGGCCTATGAGAAGCCGCAATCACTCCCTGCAAAAAAACCTCGAGATCGTGCACAGAATTCTGCATGTGATAATCAAGGTCCTTGAGCTTCTCTTTGCTGTGCTCACTGGCTTGAGCGTAAAGCACCACATCAGGTTGAGCTTCATTTAAAAAATCAGCTACAGAAGAACTTAAAATCTCTCGGCTAATTTGTTGATTTAGCTGATTTATTTTATCACCAAGAATCGCTCCCAACATCGTGGTTGGAGTGGGAGCCTCAAAGTCCCAGCCCCAAACGGCATAACCCTTCTCTAGAGCTTTATGCGCTACCCACATGCATTCATACCTTTGATAACCCAAAATAAGGAGCTTCTTCATGGAGGCAAATTCTCTGCATTTCTGTATCGTGTCAAGCGCTACAAATTGAGATTCTCTTGTTGTCAAAAAAAACATGTGCTGTAATAAGAGGCAAGCCTAATGGAGTCTTTCGTTGCCCAAGGTTCGTACCACGGTCCCGCAGTTAGAAACCTCCAGAACGCCATATTTAATGGGGTTAGAGACCCTGGAGGAAAAATGAAACTATACGTAGGAAATCTTGCATACACTTGCACAGATGAAGATCTTAACCAGCTATTTGGCGAATTCGGCGCCGTAGAAAAAGCATACATCGTTAAAGACCGCGAATCGCAACGCTCAAAAGGTTTTGGCTTTGTAGAGATGGGTGATTCTGAGGGACAAACTGCAATCTCTGAACTTAACGGTCGTGAGTTCATGGGTCGCAACTTAAATGTTAGCGAAGCTCGCCCACCGGCACAAGGTGATCGTGGTCCTCGTCGCTCATTCGGCGGTCCTCGCCGTGAAGGTGGTGGCAATGGTCCTCGTCGTGGCGGATTCCGCGGCAACGAATAATTGCTACTCAAAGATAAATCCAAAAGCGAGTGCTAACCCACTCGCTTTTTTGTTTGTACACAAACACACTCGCGCCTAGACTGTAAGAACCCAGCTCAAGGAAAGGATTCCGAGAATGCAAAGTGGTCGCATCTTCGTTTATCGTGTTTTTGACATTGGTAAAGACGTTAATCTTGAGAAAGTTCAAAGAATTTTTGAGAGCACCAATTCAGCTCAGCGCTTTAAACTCAATCGCTCTTCCAAAGCGATGATTATCAATAATGCACCACTTTCTCTAATTGTTGAAAATTCCAAGTACGATGCTTTGGGGCATGTGTTAGATCTCGAAATCACTGCAAAAGTTTGGCACTTTGGCGCTATTTCTATTGCTCTAGGTTTTGAGATCCCCAGAGACCTCAGCTGGGCTCGCCTGATTGAATTGGGCAATCACCTAGAAAACGACTTTCAAATTCACCACATCGCTCAGAACAAAGTTGGTCAAATCGTAAATTCTTTTGGTCCAGAAAGGCTTGAAAGTATCAACTGGGAAACCTATGAAGATTATATTTTGTACTTTTTTAGAAATCTCCAAGGCTGCGAAAAAGATGCTTTAGAGGTATTTAATCAATACGATGTTTTTAGGCTCATCTTATCTGAAAACAATGAAATGCTTTCTGACCAAATCAAAAAAACTGTTTTGGATAGTACCTTTCAATATAGCAAAAACGACATTGCAATTATTGATTGGAACTCGGCTCTCGTCATTGAGCCATCTGGCTCACCTGACATTGCCGACGTCATTGAGTTTGCTCTCTGTCAGCTTTTAGAAATGCGCTACTATGATGACATTTTAGATGAAAAGTTGAGCTATCTTTACAACGAATTAGAGCACAAACGTTTTTCTATTTTTCAGAGCAATTATGCACGTCTATCTCGCGAAGCTGCAAAAATCTATCTGGACATTTCAGATACTGTCGAGAGTGTAGAAAACTCCATGAAAGTCGTTGGAGACTTTTACCTAGCAAAAATTTTTAGAACGGCCTCGGCTCGCTTTAGGACTAACGACTGGCTTGATAGCGTCAATCAAAAACTAGTGAACTTAGCTGAGATTTCTAAACTCTTTGTCAGCGAAGCCAACGAAAAAAAGAGCCAGCTTTTAGAAATTATAATTATTGCCCTTATTGCTGTAGAAGTAGTGCCGCTGTTCTTTAAGTAAAAGAACTTGGCACGAAATATTCTATGCCACCAAACTAAAAGCCCTAGAACTTTGTAAACTATTTTTAATTTAATGTTATTTTGCATCTCACTTTGAGACATATCAATTAAACCTTTATTAAATGCTGCTCAAGTCGCTTTAGAAATGACTCTAGTCTTTAGAAATATTCATAAATTACCGATTCTTAAAGCATGCGGAGAAACCAATCACTGCCCCGTTTTTTATGTTTTGCTGTTATTGCTGTCGTAGCATTTCTACTCAATGCCTGTTCTGACGTTTCGCCGTCAGTGGGCTTTTTAAGAAATCAACCAAACATTGGAATTCCAAATGGAAAAAGTCAAGCGCAAGCAAGCTTGGGCTCTACTGATGGCACTGTTGTGGCTGCCGGGAATTTAACATACAGCACCCACGTAACCATCTCCAAAGAAGAAAAAAATCTTCACACTACGGACACGGGAAGCTACTCCGTTAGCCCCATCGAGGTTAGTTATGAATAAAATGTTTATCGGGTTAATGACCATCATGCTACCTTTAAATGCTATTGCAATTTCGCCGTATCTTAATTTGAGTGGAAAAATTGAAAAAGCCGATGGCAGTCCACTCACTTTGGCAACTGTGAACTTCTCAGTTTCAGTGATTGACCCTGCTGGTAGCTGCGCTCTCTACACTGAATCTCTGAGTGTACCAATGAGTTCTGGCGATGGTTTCTTTAAGTTGCGTTTAGGAAGTGGCACCAAGTCTTTTGGTCCCGACTTGATTTCAGTTTTTTCAAACTCAGGAACTTTGACTTGTTCTGGCTCTGGATCTTACACGCCAACGGCAAATGCTAATCGCAAAATTCGTATTCAGTTTTATGACGGCACAACCTGGAACACTATCACTCCTGATGTGCAAGTGGATCTAGCTCCCTATGCTGGCTTTGCAAAACAAGCCGAAAAACTAGGCGAAAATGTAGCTAGTGATTTTTTACTTCGCACGGCTGTTCCTACTTGTGGCGCTAATAATTTTTTAACTTTTAACGGCACATCTCTACAGTGTTTTGAACCTACTGGATCCTCAGGAGATTGGAGTGCCATAACCGGAAAGCCTACCACTTTGAGTGGTTATGGCATTACTGATGCCTTAAGTAAAACACTGAACAGTGGCATGATTTATATTGGCAATGCATCCAACGTCGCAACAGCAGTCTCTGTGAGCGGTGATTTTTCTCTTTCCCCTGCTGGAGTTGCAACTCTTAACCCTTCTGGTGTCACCGCAGGGACATACAACAAAGTGACAGTGGATGCAAAAGGACGGGTCACAGCCGGAAGCAATCTGACTGCCGCTGATATTCCTAATCTGGACGCAAGCAAAATCACCACTGGCCTCGCTCCTTCGGCGACCACTGACACAACCAATGCTAGTAATATCACCACTGGAACTCTCGATGCCGCTCGACTGCCATCAACCGTCTTTAATGCAAACATCACATCTCCAGCCAATGGACAGTTTGTTCGTTACAATGGATCTGCATGGGTGAATTCGTCAATTAACGCCGCAACAGACTTAGCTGGAACTATACCGGTATCTCGTGGGGGTACAGGAACCACGTCCTTAACAACTGGAAGCCTCCTGGTCGGCGGAGCAAGCTCTATCAGTACTTTAAGTGCCGCAACATCTGGGAATATTCTCTATGCTTCTAGTCCCACAACTTGGAGCAGCAGTACCCCAGATCTTGCCGGCTTAGTTGATAAAACAAACAATCAAGTCATTGGAGGAGTTAAGACCTTCACTGATAACTTAAAAATAGATAATGATAAGCAACTTCAAATTTTGGCATCAAATTCAAACTATGTGGCGCTAAAAGCCCCTGATATAGTTAGTGCTAACTATACAATCACGCTTCCAAACTCAATGGGAACTTCTGGACAAACGTTGGTGACGGATTCGTCTGGAAGACTTTCTTGGGCAAGCCTTGGTGGAGGCGGAACTGTTTCTTCCATATCTACCGGGATAGGCCTTACCGGTGGGACCATTACTAGCACAGGAACTATCGCTGTCGATGTTGGAACTACTGCAAATAAAATAGTTCAATTAGATAGTTCAGCAAGAATTCCTGCCGTTAATGCATCTCTTGTTACAAACATCAATGCCAATAATATTGCCTCTGGAACCATTAACTACTCACGACTTCCTGTTGGCAATTCAGCTTCGACTGTGGCTGCTGGTGATGACCCTAGATTTTCTGATAGCCGAGCCCCCGCTGGCATTGCTGGTGGTGACCTCTCAGGTTCCTTTCCAAATCCACTCGTTTCTAAAATTCAAGGACGCGCTGTGGACAATGGCACTCCTACCGATGGTCAAGTTTTACTCTGGGATAATGGCAACAGCACTTGGCGTGCTCAGCATGTAAGAATGCAAGATGTTCGAACTTCCTGGGGTGGCAATCAATTAATTCCAACAACTTCTTGTACCACAAAGCAAGCAATGGTGTGGAGTGTGATAACAGATCGTATGACCTGTCAAGACATCAATCTCACTTCTTTTGCCGGCTCTAATGGCATTCTACCAGTAGCAAATGGAGGAACTGGCTCCACAGGCTTTGCTACTGATGCCTTGTTAGTTGGAGGCGGTAGTGGACAAATCAACACTCGTATCTCGCAGAATGGTGATGTTCTTGTCGCAAATGGTAGTGCTGGCTGGCAAAATTCACCTGAGTTAAATCTTGGAGCCCCAGGAAATGCCGGTAAGATGAAAATTTGGGGCGCCGGAGCCAGTGCGGCTCACATTATTTTGCAAGATAATAAGTTGCACACAGAGGACGACCATGCTGTTAATCTAAAGGCAATTGATTTAAGTGGAGATATTTCTTGGTCTTTAGGAATTCTAAATGGGAATAAAAATTTATTTAGAATAGGAACTCATCAACCATCACAAGAGTTGGACTTTTTCAGTGGCGGCACTAGCAATAGTCGCATGAGAATCAACAGTTCTGGTTATGTTGGAATTGGAACAACCTCACCCGCATCAAAATTACATGTAGTTGGTGAAACGACTTTACAGGGCACCACAGCAATTGGGGGTAATTTGTTACCAACTGGTACATTCGACTTAGGATCACCAGCTATGCGCTTTAGTAATATATTTGGGGACAACTTAGGATCGAATAGTCAGCGCTTTAATCACGTATACAGCCAAAACATTACTTCCACAAACGCAGTAAACACTACTTCCGACAGAAGATTAAAAGAAAATATAAAAACAACCCCTTTGGGATTAGATTTTATACTTAAGTTAAATCCTGTAGTTTATACTTGGAATGATGGAACAGATTCCTTAGTACACAATGGTTTTCTAGCACAAGAGGTTCAAGAAACTGTAACCGAAACAACTAATGACAGCAATAGTGCTATAATTTCATATGATAGCAATTCTGATAGGTATGGGTTAAGATATACCGAACTGATAGCTCCCATTGTGAAATCAATTCAAGATTTATTTTCATTACTTACAACACAAGAAAGCGAGCTCACACAACTCAAAGCCGAAAATCAAGCGATGAAGGCTTACCTCTGCAAAAAGGACCCAGCGGCGCCCTTCTGTCCCTAATTCTAAGTGAGCTGCTCCCAGAGTAGCTCTTTTAATTCGCTCTTTGCATGTTGAGCATGAATCCAAGTGATAGGCTCTGCGCTTTCATTTTCTGCCCATAAAAATCCGACGGGATCTGAGTTGTAGATCGCAACAAAAAGTTTCCCTGTCTTTTCTGTGGCTTTCATTTTGAGTAATGTTTCGGTGATATTCTTTTGATGAGTCTGCGAAGGATCTGTGAGTCCTGCTTTAGCGCTTTCAAAACTATGCGCCAAGAGAGAAAGCTCAACCAAACTAAAGTGTGAAGGACGAATATGATATTTCATCCTTTCATTTTAGCTTTTGACTCTATTTTTTGAAATAAGCTTCCCCCAAGCCTAGACTTCTTTTAGCCAAAGCGGCCAGTAATATAGTTTTCAGTGCGACTGTCCTGAGGAGTCGTGAAAAGCTTTTCACTGGCCCCAAACTCAATGAGATCACCTAAATACATAAAGGCCGTATAATCAGAAACACGGGCCGCCTGATGCAAATTGTGCGTGACCATTAAAATGGTCACTTTCTTTTTAAGTTCAGTGACAAGCTCTTCGATGTGACCCGTAGAAATTGGATCTAAGGCACTTGTAGGTTCATCTAAAAGTAAAATTTCTGGTTCAGTAGCTAAGGCTCGCGCGATACACAATCGCTGCTGCTGCCCACCTGACATCGATGTGGCGGGACCATGCAAACGATCTTTTACTTCATTCCAAAGTCCAGCTAACTGCAAGGATTTCACCACTGTCTCTTCTATGAAAGCCCGTTTTTTAATACCTCGCACACGCAAACCATAAGCAACGTTTTCAAATATAGACTTCGGAAAAGGATTAGGTTTCTGAAACACCATACCAATGCGCATTCGCACTTCCATGGGGTCTATTTCTTTACTCAAAATATTTCGTGAACCAGGATATAGCAAAATTTCGCCTTCATACTGGGTTGTATTGTACAAATCGTGCATACGATTAAAACAACGCAACAAAGTTGTCTTACCACAACCAGAAGGGCCTATCAGCGCTGTGATTTTGTTTCCGTAAACACGCATTGTAACAGCTTTGAGAACTTTTTTGTCCCCATAACTAAAACTCAAAGAATTTACTTCTGCTCTTAATTCTGTTTTTTCTTCTACCATTTCATTTTCTTTCTAAAGCGATATCTAATCCAAATAGCAGTGCCATTCATAAGCAGTGTCATAAATAACAACACAACCCCTGTCGCCGCAGCATTGACATGAAACTCTGCTTGCGGGCGCGAAATCCAATTGAACATCTGAATGGGCATTACCGTAAAAGGATCATGGAGCCACTGAAAACTTAAAAACGGAAAATTACCCGTAATCGGACTTGTAGGTAAAAAGGCAATAAAAGTTAAGGCCCCAATGGTAATCAAAGGCGCTGTCTCTCCAATAGCACGAGATAAAGCGATGATGACACCAGTTAAAATCCCCCCCGAAGAATAAGGCAAAATATGGTGGCGAATGGTCTGCCAACGACTAGAACCCAAAGCATAAGAAGCCTCGCGAATGGTGTTGGGAATTGTACGAATAGCTTCACGAGTTGTCACGATCACAATTGGAAGCACCAACAAACCCAAGGTCAAACCAGCTGTTAGTATGCTCTGCCCAAATTCAAACTTGTAAACAAAAATTCCTAAGGCCATTAAACCAAAAATAATCGAAGGAATGCCTGCCAAATTTATAATATTCAGTTCAATCAGATTTGTAAGCCAATTCTTTGGTGCATACTCCTCAAGATAAACACCCGCAGCAACACCAATGGGTATGGCACAAAATGCTGTTACCAACATGACACAGAAAGTTCCTACCCACGCTGAAAGAATTCCGGCATTTGCAGCAATTCTAGAAGGGAAGTTCGTAAAAAACTCTGTGCTTATGCGAGGCACACCCGTCATCGCCAAATCAATGATTAGCGCCAAAAGAGTGATGAGGGCAAAAAGCAACGACATCAAACCCATAACCGCAAAAATAAAGTCGCGGCGTTTGCGTTTTTGAATGTTGACTTGGAGATCTTGTTCGAGAGTGAGATTCATAACTACTCTTTCTCCTGAAACTTTTTACGCAACCACATACCCACCACATTAAAACTCAATGTCACTAGGAGTAAGGTTAAACCCACAACATAAATAGATTGATAACCGATGGAGCCATGAGGCAAATCCCCCAAAGAAACCTGTACAATAAACGCTGTGATCGTTGCAGCAGGCTCTAACGGATTTAAAGTAAGATTTGGCTGCATGCCTGCGGCAATCGCCACCACCATGGTCTCCCCTAGAGCTCTAGAAATACCCAGGACATAAGCTGCCGTTAATCCCGAAAAAGCCGATGGAATTACAACTCGAAATGTTGTCTGAAAACGACTCGCCCCCATGGCAAAAGAAGCCTCTCTTAGATGAGAAGGCACTGAACGCATGGCATCTTCGCCGAGAGAAGAAACATAGGGCACAATCATAACACCAATGACGAGACCTGCGGACAAAACATTAAATCCACTGAGATCTGGAAATATTTTTTGCAACAAAGGTGTAACAAAAAGCAAAGCAAAATACCCGTAAACTACTGTTGGGACTGCCGCCAATAGTTCTAATATTGGTTTAACAATTTCGCGAATACGGTTAGGCAAATACTCACTTAAAAAAGCGGCGGTGACGGTCCCTAGAGGAATCGCTACTAGCAGAGCAATAGCAGTACTTAACAACGTCCCACCCAAAAGCGGCAAAACGCCATAGCGAGCTTCTGCAAATAAGGGCGTCCATTCAGTTCCAGTTAAATACTCTTTTAGAGAAACCTGATCAAAAAAAGGCAGCGCTTCTTTGACCAAAATATAAATAATAGCGCCAGTGACAAATACCGAAGATGAAGCTGCTAGAAAAAGCAAAGCTTCGATAATACCCTCTTTAATTCTGCGCTTGCGACGCACAGGATGGCGAGGTGACGTAAACTCGATGAGTTGAGCTTTGGGGCTCAACTCATCTTGAATTGAAAAAGACTCGGTCTCTTGCAAACTACATTTTTCCTTCGCGCTTAAGAAGTTCTTGAATGCTCATGCCCACCTCTGAATGGCCTTCAAAAACAGTTCCCACTTTATTTTTATTGAGATTTTCTGTAGCCATGGTGTAAGCCGCTTTCGGCAATGCCACATATTTTACCGTAGGTACAATAGCCTCAGCATTTTTGAGGTAAAACTGCACAAATTCTTTTACCTCAGCTCTCTTTAAAGAAGACTCTGTCACATAAATAAAAATAGGACGAGATAATGGCGTGTAAGTGCTGTTTTCAACTGTTTGCTTACTAGGATAGACTCCCGCTTTTCCAGCTGCAGGAATAATGGCTAAAGCTTTTAACTTCGCTTTGTTTTCTTCGTAATAAGCCAGAGGCAAATAACCAATGGCAAACTTATCGTTGGCAATTCCTGTAACTAAAGTATTGTCGTCTTCAGAAGCTGTGTAATCACCACGAGAAGATTTAGCTTTACCAACTATAGCTTCTGTAAAGTAATCAAAGGTACCTGAGTCAGCCCCTGCTCCATACAGTTTGATTTTCTCTTTAGGCCAAACTGCATTGATTTGATTCCAATTAGTGATTTTACCTTGAGCAGCAGGTTCCCAGATTTTTTTAAGATCGGCTACGTTGATTTCCTTTAAGAAGTCATTCTTTGGATTAACAGCTACAACTGTAGCATCGTAGGCAATCGGTAACTCAATAAAACGGATATTGCTTTTTTTGCAGGCTTCAATTTCAGAAGCCGAAATGGGTCTAGATGCATTTTGCACGTCGGTCTCACCGCGGCAGAATTTTTTAAAACCACCACCCGTTCCAGAAATACCCACAGTGACACGAACTTTTCCTTTTTTAGAAACTTGAAACTCTTCTGACATCGCTTCTGTGATTGGAAAAACTGTTGAGGATCCATCAATTTTTATAATTGGGGTCTGCGCAAGAGCGCTATTCACAGCTAGCAATAAACCAATAAAAAATGCAGTTCTCATGGTGACTCTCCTTCAAGATTGCATGAAGAATAACAATCTCTCAGCATCAGTCATGTCAGGGTTTTATTAAGGTTTTTTAGCGGCGCATTATTTTGTGTTAAAAATCCATGGAGATTTTGAAAACTGCTCGGCCGAGAGTGATACTCCCCGAGTTATTTGCTTAAATACTGACCATTGTTGACGATTTCCCTCTCGCAGTAACTGCAAATGAGGAGTGTGTCCTCCCTTATCGTGTATTAACAAATAAGCTCTTCCTCGGGCTACTTCATTAAAATGTCTCTCCGCTTCCTCAAAGGGTAAAATCACGTCATCTCTACCGTGAAAATAGTAAGTTGGAACACGAATGGGGTAATTATAGGCATTGTAGGGATTATTCTCTATCACACCAAGAGTCGAACAGTACCTCTGTTGGGCACTCCCCGGCATCTCATAGATCAAACCTGTTTGGGAAAGGGCTTCTAAATCAGAAGATTCAGCAACAGCCAAACCCAATTCACGACAGCCAATCTGCGCGAAAACCTGCTCTTCTTTATACAAATAATAGAATGCTTGTGAGGTCCTTACTTTTAACATTTCCTTTTTTAATTGCCGTTGAACAGATGGGGAATTGAGACTGCGCAAGTAGTGAATAAATATTTCTGCTCCTCCATTGGCACTTAAATACTGACGGGACTTAACACCAAACCAAGTAGGATCTATCTTAAGTTTTGCAGCTAAACCAGTAACAACATTAAGCTCAGGCACTGTGAGTCGTCTCAGAACTTGTTCCTGCATCTCACGACGTCTGCTATTTGACCACAAATGTGAACCTCCAGATCGGATCACACCTTCTAAAAGCAAAGCCTGTGTTCTCTCCGGATACAGGTGAGCATAAATAGTTGCTGGTGCAGAGCCGTAGGAGAGTCCCCACACTGTCCATTTTGCAATTTTAAGATCCCGACGAATGAATTCTATATCTTGGGCAATGCTCTCAGAATTTAGAAAAGGAAATGACGAAGGATTTTTATTCGACGACCAGCGCGAACAGCCCACCCCTCGTGGATCAAAAAGTATTATGTTGTACTCTGTGGTGTTTTTTAAAAAATCTTGATGGGCACCTAATCCAGGTCCACCATTAAAAACAACAACGCTTGGTAACTTGGGATTAAAGGGAGTTTCTGTACGATAGTATAATTTTATAGAGCCTTTTGTGGGAGATTTATGATCCAAAGGCACCTCAACAAAGTGACCATTTTCTCGCAATAAGAGATCGGGACTACGACGACAAAAATCATAGCCACTCGTTTTAGAGTTTTGCTTAATTTGAGTCGTCAAACCATAAGGTGATCCAAAACTCAATAATGCCATAAGAATATAGTCGATCATCATAGAGCCATCTTAATGAGCAATTGCTAAAGGGTGTAGCTTTGGCCTTTGACTTGTAAAACTTACCAACATTAACATTAAGTATGCGTTTTAATATTTCCCCCGAACAAGCAGTAGAAATCCTCGGTACCTTACCAAACCTTATCTATTTATTTGATATTGATATCGCTCAGAATATATATACCAATCACCGTATCTTAGATTATTTTGGTTATTCACCAGAAGACATTGCACATCTCGGAGATGATTTTTATCAAAAGTTATTTCACCCCGATGATTTGCCTTTAATTTACAAAAACCTGGGCAAAATGAAAAGTCTCAAACCCGGAGAGACTGGCTCCCTGGAGTACCGCCTACGGGGCAAAGATGGCAATTGGCGTTGGGTAATTGATATCATCAAGGTTTTTAAGTCAAAGCCAGATGGTAGCGCTCACATCATGTTAGGTATTGTCTCCGACATAGAAAGAGATATCGATAATCGCAAAAAGCTCTCAGAAGCTTACAACAAACTTCAATTGTCACTTTCCACATTTGATTTAGGCATGTGGGAGTGGGACTTAGCCAAACATACTGTCGTTTGGGATGAGCGCATGTTCAACCTCCATGGTTTTGCGACAAAAAATGAATTTACTGAGAAAGAAATCATTGATTCATTTGCAAAATTTTTAAATGCGCAGGAACTCAAGGATCTAAAATCCCAATTTAAAAATTCTTATCTTAACTCCTCAGACATCAATGCTTCTTACTCGATCAAACAGACTGATGGCCACGATAGACACATTCGGGTTCGTGGTAGACATGTGGATCTTGCCAATGAAAAAAATTCTATGGTGTTGCTTGGGATGAAACTGAAGAGGTCCTAGCGCAAAAACAGATTCGAGATCAAGAAAGTCTCTTAATCAACTCAGCAAAAATGGCGGCCCTTGGAGAAATGTCAGCAGGTATTGCTCATGAGATCAACAATCCTTTGACTGTCATTCAAGCTCGCTCTTTTCAGTTAACCCAATTGGCAGAATTAAATAAGCTGGATCCAGAAAAAGTTATTCAGATTGCAGAATCGGTCAGCAAAACAGCTGACAAAATTGCTCGTATCGTAAAATCTCTTCGCACCTTTGCAAGAGATGGCTCTAAAGACCCCTTCCATTTGGTCTCAGTCAAGGACCTCATAGAAAACACATTAGAGTTTTGTCGCACTCGTTTTTACAATGCCGGCATCGAACTTAAAGTGTGCGACATCTCCGAAGAAATCGAAGTGGAATGTCGAACTATCGAAATCGAACAAGTCCTTTTGAATTTACTCAATAATAGTTTTGATGCCATCCAGGAGTGTTCAGACAAATGGATTGCCATTGACGTCATCAATCACGATAACTTTGTTGATATTATTGTCTCTGACTCTGGTGGCCCTATCCCCAAAGAAATCGCTGATAAAATCATGTTGCCTTTCTTTACCACTAAAGAGGTCGGAAAGGGCACGGGATTAGGTTTAAGTATCTCTACGGGGATTATGAAAAATCATCAGGGGAATTTAATATTCAATCGCAACGAGCCTCACACGTGCTTTACGATGCGATTGCCTCACTTGCAGACCGCGCTTTAAACTGAGCATTCTCGACAGAGACCAAAAAACTCTAGACGGTGGGTGACTTGCGTGTATCCCATCTTACGAACAGCCTCTAAGTGAGGCTCCACATTACACATATGGATAACATCCACTTTTTGGCAGTTTTTACAAATCACATGGTGATGATGATGGTGTTCGGCCACCAACTCAAAACGGGCTATACCATCACCAAACTCCAAGCGCTGTACTAGCCCTACTTCTTCAAACTTTTTCAAAGATCGATAAATGGTCACTAAATCCATTCCCGATTTTTGCAGGTCTAAGGCTTCTTCTGCGGATAGAGGTTCTCCATGCTCTAAAAGCATTTTGAGCAATTGGCGACGAGGCAATGTGCTTTTAAGTCCTGAGTTTTTTAGTTGAGTTTCCAACCCCTCAAGAGTGATTGTTTTGAGCTCTGTGCGGCAGGAGTGTTTTGTCATAGAATTTGTTTTTATACGCAAGAGCCCCTTTTGCCAAGCACTATGAAAACAAAGCTTTGGCTTTTAATCATTTCGGATTTACTTTACTGACACTGGGGTGAAAGTGATTAGCGCCATTTTGTTTTTATTAATTGCCATGGGCTCCATTCAATTTGGGGCCTCTCTAGCCAAAGCACTTTTTTCTGAGGTGGGCGCTGCGGGACTGACAACTCTTCGCATTGGTTTTTCAGCTCTGATTCTATGGTTACTCATCCGTCCCTGGCAGTACAAACTACCCCAAGGTCAGCTAAAGTCCATCGCCCTCTATGGTGGCTCTTTAGGACTTATGAATCTCACATTCTATTTTTCTTTGGAGCGCATCCCCCTTGGAGTGGCAGTTGCCTTAGAGTTTATCGGCCCCTTAGGTGTAGCCATTTTTACTTCACGAAATAGAAAACAGTTCTTTTTTGTTATCCTTGCCGCGCTGGGGATTTTTCTCCTAAGCCCGGTGAACCCTTTAAATAACAATCTAGACCCTCTTGGCGTTTTGTGGGCTCTTATTGCTGGCCTATTTTGGGCACTCTACATTGTCTTTGGTCAACGCGCAGGAAAAGACCTTCCTAGCTCAATTACAACGTCTTGGGGCATGCTGTTCTCTTTTTTAGTCGTTTTACTTCCAGGATTCATTATCAATGGAGACCGCATTCTCAATCCCAATTTTTGGCCAATGGGTATTGCGATCGCACTCCTGAGCAGCGCCATTCCTTACTCTTTAGAAATGAAAGTATTAAAAATGCTACCCAAAAATACGTTTGGTGTTTTGATGAGCTTAGAGCCAGCTGTTGCTAGCCTCATGGGTTTTTTATTTTTAAAAGAAGTCCTGGATTTAAATCACATAATTGCAATCATAATGATTATCACGGCCTCAATTGGCATTTCGCTGACATCAAGAACGTCACAAAGTTAACGCACTTTACGTTTTTTGTAGGCAAAATATGAAAGATTAAACACGGTGACAAAAATAGAGGCTATTAAGCCATAGCCATACCCTTCGCCAGGATACATTGAATAATGAATACCAAAATAAAATAAAGCAACTTTGGTAATAAAAGTCGGTACAAAAAACGCCTTAAAAAAATTAAACAGCTCTCTTTCCCCTGTTTTATTCTTTTGGGCGTCAACTTCTTCTGGACTAGGTAATTTTGATTGAATATCCCAAAACTGCTTCTGATGAAAATCTCGAATAACTTGAATCCAAACTTCTTGAGGAGATAATGCTGAAGCCAACACATTTGCTTGATTCTGAAAATACAAAAATTTCTCTTCAGCCATTTTCATAAGCTCTGGATAAAAAAGAGATGGCACCTGCAAACCAGAGCCACCTAATAGATCACTCACTAAATCTTGTTGTGATTTTTCTAATTGAGACTCAAGAAGATTCATAAAGTCTAATAACACTGCACCTGAACACAAGCGCCTTCGGACTGAGCCTCGATCATAACGTCAACAACCTCTTGAACTTCTGCAGTCAAAGGTTTGTTGTTTTGGCAAAGTAGATTAAAAGGAGTGTGAGCATTATCAGTTAAAACCTCAAATAGTGCATCTTTGTTTCTACCAAAGTAGTCAGGCATTAACTCATGAAACTGCAGCAGGTTGTAAAACTCAGAGGCTGTCTGCACATCATCACTGAGCATAATTGTTTTTTTTACTTTGCAACTCGCCTGAGAATAAGAGGCCATGGATAGAGTTACGGCAACTAACACCAGGGCATTTTTTAAAATGTTCTTCATCATAGCTCCTCGATGACACTTTTTTGCATTTAACATTTATAGCATATTTCGAAATATAGTTACTTATCAAGAAATCTCAATTAACCTTTTTACATGTCAAAAGGTAGATACTATGCTCTTACGGCAATTTTTCTGTGGGCCACCCTCGCTGGTTCCGCCGTTTACCTTAAACATATTCCCCCTTTATTTCAGCTAGGAGTGGCCTTTATCATTGGTGGCTTGCCTGCTTTGTGGTCGGTTCATCGCGAATGGAAAAAACTTAATCTGCATGAGTTGATATTGCACACATGGGCCCTGCTTCTCTATCATGGATTGCTATTCTACGCCCTCCGCGAACCCCAGCCGGTGATTTCTAATGTGGTTAACTATCTTTGGCCCCTTTTAATCATTATTTTAGGGCCACTCCTAATCAAAGAGTCCGCCTATCGCTGGCATACTCTTTTTGCTATTGTTTTAGGCTGCTTGGGACTAAGCTTTCTCTTTTGGCCTACACTAAAAAATGGAGAATTAAGCATTGGCTATGGCCCTTTATTAGCACTCCTAGGTGCTTTAACTTGGTCGCTGTACTCTGTTTTACTAAATCGTTTTAAATTTGCATCAACTCCAACAGCTCTGCTACTTGCCTGCTTGATTTGCGGCGTTCTCTTCATTGGTCTCTCCGTATTTACTGAGACTCTCCCCTTTTTAACTTTGAAAGATAGCGTTGCTTTACTGTGGCTGGGCGTTGGCCCCTTTGGCCTTGCTTTTTATTTCTGGAATCAAGCCTTAAGAAATGCTTCAGCCTCACAAATAGGCAGCTTGTCTTTGTTAACACCACTACTCTCATCAGGAATACTGATCGCAACTACGGGCACTGCTGTAACTTGGAATTTAATCATAGCAATTACGTGTATTTTATTTGCAGCTTATTTTGGAAACAAAAATTAAGGCAAATCCCGTAAGAGGTCTTCTTGTGCTTGGGGCTTTAACTTCTTCCAGACTTGTTCATCAGCGTAAACCTCTTGCCACTGAAGTTTGAAGTCATCACTGCAATTTTGGCAGTATTTAATAATATTAGCAGCTAATATTTTTTCTATCCCAAAAGCTCCTATTGGTGAACTATCACATGGCAGTACTTCTTGAAACTCATCGAGACAAATATCATGATGCCAATGCCCCTTGTGCGACTCTAGATGGCGAGCCTCATGCATAAGAATAGATAGCCAGTAAGCCGTATCAGCAGGACTTGGATTCAAATTAGCACACCTTGATATATAAATTGTGTTTGGATCTAACTCTGGCTGCACTTTAGCAGAAACATTACAACTAGAGGTCAGCGCTATATTTTTAACTCTTTTTAACAACCATTTTTGATAGCTGCTGCCACTGACCAATCCAAAAATTTGTTGATGATAACGACTGGATGAAGTGCCTTGAACTGAAAATAATCGCTTAAGACTTTCTTCTAAAAAGACTTGCATTGTGTTTGGAACCTCAGCCGAGTAGCTCAGATACCTACTGTGCCCATAGCTTGCGCTTAACAATATAGTGAAAGCTAAAATAAAACATAAGAACCGCTTTATCTTCATGGACTCAAAGTGTTGCTATTTCTATACCGAGCCCTAGAGCAGATTAGTTAGAGATAAGGTGTAAAAAAATTAGACAGTTAGATTTTAAGGTAATAGTAGGGAGACAAGATAAAACAGTGAAATTATAACTTAAAACTGCAGGCGAAAAAGAAAAGAGGGGGCTAAAATTGCCCCCTCTTTAAGTTTCTTTATTTCTTAGCGGCTTTTTTTGTCGCTTTTTTGCTACTTTTTTTGTAGCTTTCTTAGTTGCTTTTTTTGCTGCTTTCTTTGCCATTTTGTACTCCTCCTACGAGTTCTATTTAAATGGTTACAAAAAAAATTATAAAAAGCAAATTTTTTAATGCAGCATGGTCTAGCTTACATTTTTACTTTTTCTTAGGTGGCTTCTGTTCTTTTGACTCTGTGATTTTCCAATCTCCGTCTTTTTTTGCTTTAAAGGTAAATTGTACTTCTTGCTTTGGAACTTCTGACATTGCTGGAGTTCGCTTGTCTTTCTTTTGAATTTCACTCCACAAATCTTTTAAACTCATTCCTTTTTTATCTGCTTCTGCTGCACCAAAGAGAAGCAACATACTTAGACCGTTGATAACATCTTTATTAAGTGTTGTGACTTTCATCTTACCATCTGCTTCATCACCATTTATATTCACTTCAGTGACTTCAGCAGATGTATTGGAGACCACCCAATCCTTAAATTCTGTCCAGATCTTACTGGATTCAGTACTTTTAAACTCTTTATTTACCTGAGCAACAAACTCTGCCTTAAATTGAGATTGAACTGCCGATTTTACTTTGGATTCTTGACTGCAACCTGTGCCTAGCAATGCAAGTAACATGATGGTTAGCGTGGACTTTAGAAACTTCATAACACTCCTTTAGTTAGTGATGTGCTTATCGGTAGGAGTCAGAGTGGCTTTACTCATAAACAAAAGTATTGAACAAAAAGGACATTTTTTAATGTTTGTGTGTCAAAATTGTAAGCTCAGTTTCTATTTTTGGTGACTATCGCAATGCTCATGTTGAGTATCTAAGATTGCTCTTTCTAAACGCTCTAATCGCAGCTTTAAAAATTCATTTTCCCTTCTCAACTCAAGGATGTCTGAATGCTCTGCTTTGCTAGCAAGATTTCTTTGGATAATTTGGGTTTCATTTTTATGTCCTTTTGCTTGAAGATAAAGATCCTGAATCGCCCTGATGAGAACCGGTACAATATTTCCATAAGAGATATTAAGAGTTTCACCCTTTTTGAGATCACCTTCAGTTCCAGAAATAACTTCTGGAATTACTTTTTGAACTTCTTGAGCGATAAGCCCCACTTGAACTGATCCATCTTTTTTCATCCTGTAATTTACTGGGCGCAAACGTAAAACATCAGACAGTCCATATTTTGTATCGTTAATTTCAGTTTTTAGGCGTCGATCAGATGCATTTGCCCAAGTTCCAGCAGATGTTAGCTGGGCACCAGTGGCCGTACTCATAGAGCCATCAGTTTGAAGATTGAGTATATGACTAAAAGTTGATCCATCGTACCGAACAAAAGAAAGTGCATTATCTTGCACTCCTGACCAATCATCTTTAAGCTGTACCGACCAATTTGCATTTGCTACATCCGCATCACTCTTAAAGTAGAGCCAAGGCTGTACAGTGCTTGGTGATACTTTTTGAATCATGATCCTCCCATTAACATCTAAGGCCTGACTAGGAGCCCCAGCCGTAGCAATTCCTACTTTGCCATCACCCATCACTCGAAAAAGACTATCACCCGAAGTGTATTCTTTAACTATGATCATATCGGTCGTGCTAGCAGAAGCTGTTGGCGTGCGAATAGCAACACCAGCAACTGAAGCTGATGTATTAATAGTTAATTGTGACGTGTAAGCGCTAGAGGCTCCAAGAACCAATCCACTTGCGATATGAGCCTTACCAGCATATCTTGAAATATCGATATCATTGATTCGCAGGGGACCTGTCGATAAATGAAGTTGAGTGGATGGGGAGCTCGTTCCAATACCGACGTTGCCGGAATCTGCAATTGACATTCTTGCAGCTGAAGATGCAACTCCATCTGGCTTGGTAAAGAATTGTAGGCTTCCCCCAAATCCATTTGCTCCACCAGAACCAACAACATCACTTCGAATAAATGCAACCTCTGGGTTGGTTAAATTGTTATTTATCAAAAAGGAAATTTGCCCAGCAGGATTTCCTGCGACAGGAGCTGATATAGCGTTATTTAGGTGAATTTGCCCATTGGCAGTACCGCTGGAACCATTTCCACTTATTGTTAGTACACCGAAGTGTGTATTGCGATTCAAAATATTAGTTCTTGGAGCAGCACCAGTAATCGAACCAATTCCAACATGCCCGGTTGAATCGATTATGAATTGAGAATCAATATCTCGATGAGCATAGGTTGAGCCTGATCTACCAATACTGAAATGATCACTATCTATAGAACCACCAAAAAATGGAACGCCAGCATACCATTCTGTAGAGCCACTGCTGTTGTGAATTCTTACACCTGCGCCTCTCGTTGTTAGGTTTCGCTCCAGGCTTAACTCCGAGTTAACATTTGCACCACCGCTACCTGTTATTTTAATCTTTGCTCCTGCATTACCTGAAACCTCCAGCTTCTCGCTCGGATTTAGAGTTCCAATTCCAACATTACCGTTAGCACTAATTCTTAACCTTTCTAAAAAAACAGAGCTACCGGAAGGAGACGTTCCAAACGAAAGATACGTTGGTGAATTACCACCTGACCAATTTTGCTCTGCTCGCGCAACAATTTGTGCTGCTTGAGCACGAATATTTACACCATCATCGCCATTGAAATCAATTCTCCCTAACTCATCTCCAGCCATAAGTGGCGTAAAAGCCCCACTCGAAATTTGAGCCGTCGTTGATCTAGTAGATGCTAAATAAACGGTTGATCCACGTGTAGATCCAACTCCTATACTAGGAGTTAAGGCTCCCAGTGAACCAGGACTGTTTTCATTATCCGTATCGCTACCTATTACTGTTAAAATTGGTCTTTTTCCAAGCGTGGGGGTAGCTAATGATGTTTGCCCACTACTCCCAACTTGAAAAACCGAATATCCACCTTTTACATTGAATAACTCAGTTGCCGTATTGGTGCCGATACTTACCCTCCCTGTTCCACGATAAACATTACCCGAGGATTGTGTCCAGAATGCATCTGTTACGGAACTTGGAAGTCTTGCTACGTTTAAGGTCCCACTAGAAATATTAGATGCATCTGTAGTATCAGTTGTAGCCGATGCCGCCAAACCTGTGACGTTAGCTGCAGGAACACCGGTTATGGTTGAACAACTAAAAGCATCAGTCACTGCTGACCACGTGAGGGTTTGATTTGCACTGCAACTCGTAGCAAATTGTGCGAGGCCTGATGACGTCTTTAAATCATCAATTCCAAAATACACTGGCTCCATTTGAGAAGTTGTATTGTTGTAACGGTAAACTTGACCTTCTTGAAAGCACTCGAAGCATAAGCAATGCCCTTCAATCTCTCAACGGTGGGGTTGGGATAGGTACCACCCAAATCTCCCCCCGCAGCACCAGATGGACTTCTCGAATTTGAAAAACGTGGATCGTCTCCCGCCGCAACAGTTCCTGATGTGGTACCAATATTCACGGAAACAGTTTTTGAAGATGTACCAGAAACAATTATTCCTGTTCCCGATAAAACATCAGATATCACACCCGCTCCACCTGCATCAGTCACACAATTAAATCCAGTGCCGTCGTAGCTAATCACCTCTCCTGATGCACATGTCGCTGCTGGAAGTCTATCTGTTCGTATAAAATCATTCGAAGTGTAGCCATTGAGTTTTGAGGCTGTAGTTGCGTAACTAGCGTAGGGAACTGAACGAATCTCACTATCTGGAGAAATCAACTTCCAACCTGTACCATCATGAAATTGCACCCTTAGTTTACGCCCCATATTTACAGACGGAGTCACTGAACCAGAGACATTATTATTGCTATCAGCACAATTAAGACTTGATGAATTATCAAAGACATTTGCCAATGTAAAAAAACCTGATGCTGGAAAGATTCTTGTCCCAGAACCAATCGAAACATCAAATACTCCACCAGAGTTAGTCATATTGACTGCGATTTTTTGTTCACGATATAAGACACAAAGACCATCAGGAGAAGTAATTTCAAAGACAAAACTAACATTATTGTATTCTAAAGGCTTTCCATCTGCGCGAAGGATGCGACCTTGGTAAGTCACTTCCAATGGACTGGCAATCGCGGAAACAGTCAAAAACGGTAATACAAAAAACCACTTTTTCATATTTGTTTTATCGGATCAAATTAACAATTTATTAATACGTTGTCTCAGATTGAAACAGATTTATCTCACTGATTCATTTTATTTGATGCGCTTAACCCAGATTTCCATTTTATCGTCTAATGAAGCTTGATCTATAAAGCAATCTCCCGATCCAGTGTGTTCGATACCTTGCAAATAAAATGTGATATTTGTTTTTTTATTAGAATATGAAAGTTTGTCTTTAAATAAAGGAAACTCAAACTCATAAGTACCTGCAGGTATTTTTCCTCTAGGTAAGAGGCAAAGCAGCTTCAGACAAAGTAGGCGTGCTATAATCCTTCAACTCATTGAGATTAAAAAATTCTAGTTACCCAAAATTCAAAACCAGAGTCAGGATAATAGGTTGTCAGATCTACAGTACAAGTATCAGTAAGACTTCCACTTATTGTTTGCAAATAAAAGGTCTTATTTGTTTGAGTAGAGTCATATTTAAACCTAGCAACAAAAAGTCCCGCTGGCGATGTAGCCAAAGCAGTTGAGGATTTACCAGTAGTTCCATCATAGATTCTAATAAAACAAATATTATCATTAGAGTAGGCTATATTTAAGTTTAATTTTACCTCATAAATACCAGGAACTAGATTAGCAAAGCGTATAGCTGGTATCTTTCCTTCTGTTGGTACCAAAGCAGAGCCAGTTACAACTTGGAGTGACCCC